>JARRRD010000010.1:0-34526 GCA_037381085.1 Candidatus Sulfobium sp. | reverse complement strand
TGCTCTTCGGTCTGCCCTTCCTTTCTCTCCCTGGCGAATTCCGTCTTGATATAGTTGTATACCTCTGCCCTGAACGCTGCCGGAAGGTGCGGGCTGTCATATATGATATTCTGGAAACCTGTGGCCAGATGGACCTCCGATGTCCCCGTCTCGGGGAACATATGGAAGGCTTCCTCCGGCAGCGTCGATGCGCCGTGCTGCACCGCGCCGGAAAGCCCGTGTTCCTTTCTCGCCAGTTCGGAAAGCTGCCGCAGCGTCTCAAAATCAATCTTCACCTTCGCCAGAGTCCCGTCGGGAAGGACAACGCCTCCGTGAGAAGTGCCGGTCTGCACGCTGAGCTTGCTAAGCCCCTTGTCCCCTTTGAAGGTCTCCCTGAACCCGTCAAGATAGGCCTTCATCTCGTCGGGCGTACTGTTTTTCTTCCCTATTTCCCCGATCTCACCTCCGATTGAAATATCGATTCCCCGTGGCTGTATCCCCCTGATGAATGCCGCAAGTTCCGCTGTCTTCTCGAAGTTCGGCCTCTGCTGCTCCTTCAAAGTCGGCTTCTCCAGATCTACTAGAGTCGATGAGTCGATGTCGATATTATAAAATTCAGCCTCGATCGCTTCCTTTATCAAACCCTTTATATATCCTGTCTCGGCATCGGGGTCACTCAGGAAATTCTTTCTCACCAGCTGGAAGTGGTCGCCCTGGATGAAGACCGGCCCCCGGAACCCCTCCTTTACGGCAGCGGCCAGAACGACTGCGGCATATTCCAGGGGTCTCTGCTTCGTATATCCTATCTCGGAACGTGCTATCTCGAATATGAGCGCCCCGACATTCTTTTCCAGCGCCTTTCTGAAAATTACCTTTGCGACGTCGTAAGTGAGGCCGCGGATATTGATAGCGGGAACTGTAAAACCGGGATAATTTCTTCCCATCTCCTCATACAGGTCATGTATGGAGGCCGGCATGGCCCCGCAGGCCTTGGCGATCTCCTTGACCAGTGTCAGAAGTATCTTCTTTCTGTCTTCTTCAGAGAAGACGGCTTCATAGATGAGTCCGTCCATTAGGGAGGAAAGGGCCTTGCGGTCCTTTATCTCTACCCCTTCCTTTCCGATGTTTATGGCGCCGCCCAGTTCCTTGATATTCATCTGCCCTCCTTCTAAAGGAAATTTGATGGGATGTCATGCCCTGAAGCTTCAAAGGTCTTCAGAAATATTATACTAAACCTTACATTGCATAGAAAGGAGGGAGGGAAGCGTTAAGATCATAGGGCGCTTGTTCCGGACATAAACCGCAAGGCCTGCCTTTCATATCCCGTTAAACTTCCTGAAGTACCTGTTCAGCACCGTTTCCATGTTGCGTACGATGCTGTCCTTCGAGTTTATTATAAATATTCTCTCACCCGCCTGGAATAGCTCTTTCTCCATCCTCTGGACTGTAACCGTACCGGCGGCCCTCCTTTTCAGTTCCTCTTCGAACATTGGGACGATCTTGTCCTTCATCCTGAGTTCAGTGTCCATGAAAAAGATGGAGATCTCAGGAGAAAGGTCCATGACCCTGTCGAGGAAGGCGGTAATCTCACTTTCATATATCTGCTTCGGCGGAGAAGACTTTACCTCGGTATAAAGGATGGAGCCGTCGAACTTGGCGATCACGTCGTAATCACCCCCGACACCGGGTCTCTTGAACTTCACCCCCCAGACGGCTTCAGCGCCGAACTCTCTCTCCAGTACTTCTGAAACATACCATTCAAGGGTCTCTCCGAAGCTCTTTACGTGCCTGGCAAGCACATAGCCGTCCCCCTTCGTGCCGGCCAGCCCGGCGCGCCTGAGATATTTTACGTACTCAGCGGTCACCCCTGAAGTCGCATAGCGGGTCACATCCTCAAGAGCAAAAAAATCCTGATGTTTTATCACGTCACGGAGAAACAGGCGGAAGGAATACTTCGCCAGCATCGCGTAATATTCGTCGATCAGCTCCGGGCCCGGTACAAGCAGAAACTCCATGGGTTCCTTTTTGAAAATACGGAACCCTCTTCTTTTCAGCATGATATCGAGACGGGGGGTGAGAAGGTTGAGCGACCGTCTGAGCCGCCTGACCTCCTTCCTCAGATAGGAGAGTTCTTCAAATGTACCTTCTGTAACTTCATCCGGCACTTGTCGGCAGGGCCTCCTGGAGAAGCTTGAGTGGAAAGACGGGCGTAACGTGACGTTACTTGTCGCTTATGAGCTTAAGGGCAAGCCGCCTGTGTCTCGGCCCGTCGAACTCGCAGAAGAATACCGATTGCCACGTGCCCAGAACAAGCCTTCCCTCGTCTATAAATACGTTCTGAGTGATGCCCACCAGCGTGGCTTTTATGTGGGCTGAAGCGTTGCCCTCCTTGTGGCTGTAGTCGCCCTCAAACGGTACCAGCCTCGTAAGGAGGGCCTGGATATCCCGTTGCACACTGGGGTCGGCTCCCTCGTTGATCGTTACGGCGGCTGTCGTATGGGGGACGTAAAGGTGACATACCCCGCTCATAATACCTGCCTCTTTTACCGCCTCCTGGACCTTCTCCGTTATATCGATGAACTCCGTTCTGGCCCTGCTCTTAACATTTATATAGCTTATCACCTGTCATCCTCCTCGGGGGTCGACTTCTGAAAACTGAACAATTCCTCGTAGAAGCTGTCTTCCGCCGCGAACCGGATCTCGGCGACAAGAAGGTCGTCCGCCGGGTCCCGGTTACCGATTTTTATTATATCTTTTTCGGTGGTAACAATCCACTCTGCACCGCATTTTCCGGCCTCAGCTCTTATCCTTCCGACGTCCGCTTCACCGTATTGATAGTGGTCCCTGTACGCCCTGAATCCCGCGACCACTGCGCCGGCCGAAGTCAGGGTCCTCCTGAACGACAGTGGGTCGCCCAGGGCGCAGAAGCCGAAAACCTTCCTGCCGGCGATCCATCCCGTATCCTTTCTCTCGCCTGAACCAAGTCTCCACGAAACAGGCAGGTGGGCGGACTGAAAAACCGGGGCCCGGGCGTTATACTTCCTCAATTTTTCGATGAGGGTACCGCATCGTGAAATTTCGTTGTCCCCCGCTGTTTCATTCTTGGTGATGACAATAATATCAGCCCTCTCCAGAGATCCGGGCGGTTCCCTCAGTTGCCCGAAAGGGAGGAGCAGGTTCCTGCCGAAGGGGTTGGCAACGTTGATCAGGACAACGTCCCTGTCCCGGTAGACATGGAAATGCTGGAACCCGTCGTCGAGGATGAAGACAATTTCACCTTTGGGATTCATTAATGGCGATTGAGGGGCATGCAAGGCGAACATACCTCCTTCATACCGGTCCGGGTCCTTCACGATCGGGACTCCACTCAGCTTGTCCGCCATGAGAAACGGCTCATCACCAGCATCGTCGACCTGCAGCAGGGGACCGCTTCCGGTCGTTACGAAGCAGGGCGCATTGCCTTTTCCCTTGTATCCCCTCGTGAGAATAACAGGCACGAAACCGCGCCTTATAGCCTCCCCGGCAACCGCCATGACAGCAGGCGTTTTGCCGGTACCGCCAACGGTAAGGTTGCCGATGCTGATTACCTTGTGGGGCAGACGCCTCTGATTCCTGAGGGAATAATGTTTCTTCACCGAGAAACCCAGATAATACATGAATTCGAAAAAATGCATGGGTTATATTACCATTTTTGCCCCCGGGAGACGTGGCGGCTCCTCCTGTCGTTAATGTAAAATACTTTCGCGAAATTCTTTGAGACCCTGGAAAGAGGGATCTTCGAAACCGGACCAAACCGGGCGGGTGTTCCGCCTCCTGTATCGCGAAGTTGCTTTCGGGGCTTACAATCATCTACAATTAGTTAAGCGTTGGGGAGTATTTTGGCCTGTAGCCGCAAGGTATTCTGCTTTGCGGCTTTTTTGCTTTCCGCTCCCGGAGCTAAATATTCCAAGACAAGAGGGTATCCTATGAGAAGAGCGAATGTGATGTTGCTGGTCCTTTTTATCGGCTTCATTTCAGCCATAGCCGTGACGGTCCCGGCCGGAGCGGCGTCAAATGCAAAAAAAGGGGCCGCCGTAGTTGCAGACGGTGAAACGGTCAAGGTCAACTATACACTGACGGTAGACGGTAAGGTGGTAGACAGCACCAAAGGGCGCCAACCGATCGAGTTCAAGGCAGGAGGGCACCAGCTGATACCCGGATTCGAGAAGGCTGTCATGGGCATGAAGGTCGGCCAGAAGAAATCTTTCACGTTAAAACCGAAAGACGGCTACGGACTCGTTAATCCAAAGGCGCTTCGTGAGGTCCCCAAGAATCAGCTGCCGGCGGGCATCACGCCGAAGGCTGGGATGACCTTATATGCGCAGGCAAAAGACGGGAAGCCGATACCCGTCAAGATCAAAGAGGTAAGGAAGGATTCGGTAGTCATAGACTTCAATCATCCGCTTGCCGGCAAGACCCTGCACTTTGATGTCGAGGTTGTAGACATAGAGTAGAGGCGACAGTCGCTTGAAAGTGGAGATCAATGCCGGACAAAAATGCCCGGCCACTCTCTTTTTGACGCGTACTAACTTACACCTCGGGCGGCTTCTTTACGAAAAAAGGCGGTCGCGCCCGAAAAGAGACGACGGACAGGGAGATTCTAAAGGAATTCTTCGACTATTTTCACCGCCCTGTCCACTGCCCCTGCATTGGCGGCGAACAGTTTCCTGGCCTTTGCCCCTGCCTCCTTTGCTTTTTCCGGGGTCACGAGAAGTTCTTTTATCTTCTTTGCGAGCTCGGATGGTCCGACTTCGAAGGCGGCACCTTTGCTGTAAAAGTCCTCGATAAAAGGGAAGTTTTCCATATGGGGACCGCAGAGTATGGCCTTTCCCCAGTATGCCGGCTCAAGGGGATTCTGCCCGCCGTGACCAGTGAAGCTCTTTCCGATGACCG
The DNA here is from genome assembly GCA_037381085.1 of Candidatus Sulfobium sp. Classification (GTDB taxonomy): domain Bacteria; phylum Nitrospirota; class Thermodesulfovibrionia; order Thermodesulfovibrionales; family UBA6898; genus JARRRD01. Next base: position 29,615 of record JARRRD010000010.1, on the reverse strand, counting down.
CTATGTCGGCGGTGCCGTAAACAGACGCCAGTTCCCCGACGGAGTCGAGAAGGACAACGCCGGCATCATGAGGAGAACCCGCCCGGAGGTCAGAGCGTTTTACGAAAACGACATTCATTGCCCTGAGCATATCCTCTACTTCCCTGAACCGCTCCGGATGCCTGGGGGCCAGGACCAGCTTGAGATCGGGGAACGTGTCCATATTTTGAAGATAGGCGGAAAGGATGATCTCCTCCTCGCCTCTGAAGGTGCTGCCCGCCACTATAACATAACCACCGAGTGAGGCCGCCCAGGAGGGTATCTCCTCGGGTACCTTGAGATCAAACTTGAAATTACCGAGGACTACGACCCTTTCCGGGTCCGCGCCTATCCTCTTCAGCCTGTCCGCATCGGTGGGGCTCTGCATGCCGAATACCCGTACATGTTCGAAAACCTTCTTCATAAAGAAAGAGACCCGCCCGTATCCGCGCGATGACTTTTCGGATATCCTGCCGTTAAGCACGACCACCGGTATGTCTCCTTCCGCAAGCGTCCTGAAGAGGTTGGGCCATAGCTCGGTTTCAATGACAATGAATATCCGCGGCCGGATTCTCTTCACGAATCGAGCCAGGACAGACACGAGATCGAAGGGCAGATACACCACGGTGGTCCCTTCAGGGACCTTGTCCGTGGCAACTTTCTGCCCCGTGTCGGTAACAGTCGAGAGAATGACCGGGATGTCAGGATGCAGCTCCTTCAATTTCCTCAGAAGGGGTATGGAGGCGCCGACCTCACCCACCGACACGGCATGCACCCATATGCACCCGGCGTCCGAAGGCCACATTTCCCGGTCAAAGAAGCCGAATTTTTCCCTGAGCCATCTCCTCCTGAGATCCTTCGGTCTCTTGAGATACTGCGGGACAAGAAGAAAAAAGAGCGCCGCGGTATAAAGGAAACTATATATAAAATACATCAGCATCCCTTTCTTCGCTCTTCATCATCCCGCTTTCTGCGCTATGATGAACCTTGCAAATGCAAAGAAATCCCCGGAATGCACGGAAGAAGCGCCGAAAAATTTGATGTAACGACACCTTACAGCCCTATAAAATGGCAGGCCGGCCTTATTCTGAAAGTCATCACAAGCGGCGGCATTTAAGTTGAGGGTAAGAGGAGCATTTATTTCCATCCTGCCATCTCCATGACGATGCCTGCAACCCTGTCCGATGCCTTTTTTCCCGCAAACATCCTCTTTACCTCTTCATATGACGCGAGCATTTTCCCCCTGTAAGACTCGTCCTTAACGATCCTTCGCAGTTCGCCGATTATATTGGCGGAGGTCACTTTCCCCTGCAGGAGTTCCTTAACAACCTCGTGGCCGGACAGGATATTAACGAGCGATATATGTCTTACACGGACGATCATTTTACCTAGCCAGTATGTAAGCGGAAAGAGTCTGTACATGACGACGATCGGAACCCCCAGAAAGACGGCCTGGAGGGATGCGGTGCCGGAGGCTACAACAGCCACGTCGGATGCAGCAAGGGTCTTGAGCGATTCGCCCCGGTTTACCGTCACCCCCATCTTCCGGAGTTCCTCAACCCCGCCCGAGTAATGACCCATTTCCGTGTTGGGGGCGAAGGGGACGCAGAACTGGAAGTCCCCGAACTCTCTTTCGAATTCCCTCACTACAGCCGGCACCAGCGGCAGGAGCCTGCTGATCTCATTGCGCCTGCTTCCCGGCAGCACCGACATAAGGGGCCGATCGTCTTTCAGACCGAGTGACCTCTTGATCCAGTTCCTGTCTGTCGCTGTTATCTCCTGTATCTCGTCAAGCACAGGATGCCCGACGAATTCCGTCTCAAGTCCGCTCTCCCTGTAAATAGCTTCTTCGAAAGGTAGTATCACCGCCATCCTGTCCACGAGAGAGGCGATCTTTTTCACCCTACTCTTTCGCCACGCCCAGACCTGCGGGCTTACGTAATACAATATCCTGATATTGTTCTTCTTCGCCTCCCTGGCGAGCCTCAAATTGAAGTCGGGATAGTCTACCAGGACCAGAACCGCCGGCCTGTCGCCGCTCAGCGCACCGACAGCCTTGTTGAAAGTCAACCTCAGCGTCCCGAGAGAAGATATCACCTCGGTAAGACCGAAGGCCCCCGAGATCCCAGAGATGAGCTCGACGCCGGCGGCCTTCATCCTCTCGCCTCCTATCCCCGTGATCCTGATGCCGGGCAGTCTCCGCTGGAGGGAGCGCGCCAGGAGAGAGCCGTAAAGTTCGCCGGAACTTTCCCCTGTAACGATCATGACGCACTCAGACATTATCGACCGCCGCGCGTGTCCGGCAGGTTACCAGGAAGATCATTACTCCGTCGCCATTCCTGCTTGTCAGATCGTAGCGACTCTCAGCGAAGACTCGTATCGAGAGTCTTTCTTTACGCATCAGAATCAAGTCAGGAACAGATATGGTTGATACTGTCCGCGATCTGCGCAATTGCCGTCTCCTCAAGCTCCGGGTAAATCGGCAGGGAGAGGACCCTTGCCGCCGCCTCTTCCGCAACGGGAAAATCTCCTTCCTTATACCCGAGAAACTCCACCGCTTCCTGAAGATGGAGGGGGACCGGATAATAAACTACCGACGCAATGTCCTTCTCGCGAAGGCATTGCTGTATCTCGTCCCGTCTCCCGCTCCTGATCGTATACTGATGGTAGACATGCAATGCGCCGGGTCTTTCCACCGGAGGCCTGACACCGTCCGAAAGCAGTTTGTTATAAAGGGCCGCCTTTTCTCTCCTCATTCTGTTATATGAATCTATCCGCTTAAATTTTACCAGGAGTACGGCTGCCTGGAGTTCGTCCAGCCTGCTGTTAAACCCCACCGTTTGGTGCTGATAGGGGCCCTTTGTTCCGTGGTTCCGGAGTTTACGGATGTCTCCGGCGACCGTCGCATCATTAAGAAGTATCATACCGCCGTCGCCGCAGGCGCCGAGGTTCTTGGAAGGATAAAAGCTGAAGCAGCCCGCATCTCCGAAACTGCCGGCCTTCCTGCCATTCAGTTCCGCGCCGAAAGACTGGGCACAGTCTTCTATAATATTCAGCCCATGGCTGTCGGCTATCTCAACTATGCGGTTCATATCTGCCGGATGTCCGAAGAGGTGGACGGGCAGGATCGCCTTTGTCCGTCTGGTGATGCGTTCCTCGATCCTGGAGGGATCCATGTTCATGGTGTCCGGCTCTATATCCACGAACACGGGCGTCGCCCCCGTGTAAAGGATTGCCTCCGCCGTCGCGAAGAAGGTAAAGGGGGTCGTGATCACCTCGTCTCCTTCTCCTATGCCGAGGGCCTCCAGCGCGAGGTGGAGGGCGTCCGTGCCGGAAGCGACACCGACCGCCTCTTCCACGCCGTGATAGCCTGCAATCTCTTCCTCGAGTTCCGCAACCCTTGGGCCGAGTATGTATTGCGAGCTTTCGAGCACCTCGATCATGACCGCACAGACTTCTTCCCTGATGTCATTAAACTGCTTTTTAAGGTCAACCATCGGAATCATATGAACCTTCTCCGTTCCACTATTCTGTGCCCGCTTTCCCTTCAGCCAAACAGCACCCTGTGCAGACAGCCCTCACGCCGGGTTCCCGCCTCTTATCGCTTCGCTAATCGCGAGTACCGTCCGGAGCGCTCTCATAGCGTCGTCACCTGATACGCGAGGTCTTTCCCTGGTCTTAACGCAGTGGATAAAATCTTCCAACTCCTCCCTGAGAGGTTCTCTGCCATCGGGTGCAGTGATCTCGGGCGAGGCGCCGCAGGCCTTTCCATGTCGCACGACCCTCTGGTTCCGGTAATCCAGCGCTATGTATGCATCCTCCTGAAAGACCTTAAGGGTCCGCCGTTTCTCCTGATCGAGCCTGCTTGCGGAAAGTACGGCCGTACAGCCGTTTTCAAATTCGAGCCACGCTTTTGCAATATCGATGTTCGGCGTCGCAATGCTTCCCCCTGTTGCGCGAATGTACGTCAGTCCGGAACTTACCATGCTCATCACTATGTCGACGTCATGGATCATGAGATCGAGCGTTACGTCCACATCGATTCCCCTGCCCAGAAATGGTGAGAGCCGTTCGCATTCTATGGACCTCGGGTCCGTAATCATTTCAGAGACTGCGACGACCCCAGGATTGTACCTTTCGAGATGGCCGACCTGAAGGAGCAGGTTTCTTCGTTGCGCCTCTTCGAGGATATCGGCTGCCTCTTCGAGCCTTTTCGTGATCGGTTTTTCGACAAGAATGTCCCTGCCCTTCCTGAGGCAGTCAACGGCAATATCGTGGTGGGTCGAGGTTGGCGTGACAATACTTACCGCATCGCACCGCCCGATCAGTTCCCTGTAGTCGTCAGTCGAGATGCAGCCGTATTTCCCGGCAATATCTCCGGCCGCCGTCGTGTCCGGATCGGCAACGCCGACGAGGTGGACATCGGAGAGTTCGGAATAAATCCTCGCGTGATGCCGGCCCAGATAACCCACACCTATAACGCCAACTCGTACCTTCACATCAGCCCCCGCAAAAAGGTTTAAGCCATATTTTGCACTATCGGGCACTTTTTCGGCAAGAACAGGGATAGTCCGGAAACTGCCCGCTTGACTGGAGCTCCAGGGTGCGTTGTATATTAAGAAAGTGGTGAAGACCGCGGAAACTGTAAAAATTCTGCCACAGGGAATCCGGTGAAAAAGTCTGTCGCGGCCTGCAAGGAATGTTTCGATGTCCTTGAAACTCCTCTGGGGATCGTGTATCTGGTCTTTCGCTCCTCTGTTTTGACCCGTATAACCTTCGACCGTCCCCGGGGAATAGTATTCAAAAGCGGGGGACCCGCCGCAGTTGTGAAGAAAGAGCTTACCGAATACTTCAATGAAGGAAGAAAGGATTTTTCCTGCGAAACCTCCTTCGTCGAGGGGAGCGAATTCGAAAGGCAGGTCTGGAATACCTTGAAAGAGGTCCCTTACGGGGAGACTATGACCTATAAGTGGCTTGCAGACAGGATAGGCCGCCCCAGGGCATTCCGGGCAGTGGGAAACGCACTGGGCAAAAACCCTATTCCGATCATATTCCCCTGTCACAGGATCATAGAGTCCGACGGCTCCCTGGGAGGCTACTCTTCCGGGACTGACATCAAGAGAAGGCTCATCGAAATAGAATATTATTCAAGATAATCGGGCAAAACAACGCCTGTGAATAGCACTGTGTGATCCGGGGAAGAAAGATATGAGGAGCGAAGTCCCTCAAGATAATCGGAGCCGGAATGTTCTTTGAAGAGATATACCCAACAGGACCTGACCTCCCCTTGTTATCTCATCACGGTCAGGTCGCCGGCTCCTATCCTTTTCAGTTCGCCCGAGGGAAGGCGTAGCAACAGCATGCCATCATCGTCGACGTCTTCGGCAACCCCGGAGATATGTCCCGGGCCGCACGTTACGCTTACACGCTTCCCCAGTGTGCAGGAGAGCTGTCTCCATTTTGCGACCAGGGACCCTCCTCCTTCATTTACGAGTATTCGGTAGAATTTTTCGAATTCCTCCAGTATAGCTATAATCAGTCCGCTCCGCGCGTGATAAATTCCGGTCTCGGCCTTTATTGAAGTGGCAATCTTCCTTATTTCTCTGTTGAAAAAACGGGACTCCATGTTCACGTTTATTCCTATCCCTATTACGGCCCAGGCTATCCTGTCGGGGTCGGCCCTTGTCTCGGTCAGGATTCCGCCGACTTTCTTCCCGTTGATCATAAGGTCATTGGGCCATTTTATCCGGGCGTCGACGCCGCATGTTCCCCTGAGGGCTGTGGCGCAGGCCACGGAACTCAGGATGGTCAGCAGCGTGGCATCCTTCGGCTCGATTGCCGGCACAAGGACGATACTCATGTAAATGTTGAGCCCGGGGGGAGAAATCCATTGCCTTCCAAGCCTGCCTCTGCCCTTCTCCTGCATGTCGGCGATGATGACCGTGCCCGACACCGGCGCCTTCCCCAGGCAGAGGGCGGTACCGGCCTCGTTGGTCGAATCGATGGTCTTGTAACAGACAACTTCCTTCCACAGATCGCCTCCTGCACGGGCAATAATCTCCTCTCCGGAAAGGTCGGGTGATCGTATCAGCCGGTATCCCCTTGACGGCACGGCCTCGATAACGAAGCCCTTCGCCCTGAGGGCCGTGATCTTCTTCCAGACAGCCGTCCTTGTTATACCCAGTCCGGAACCGATCTTTTCTCCCGAGACAAAACTCTCCCCTTCCCGGAGCAGACGGAGCACGCTGCCAGGCACTATTCCTCCTTAAGCACCAGAACTTCGATCTTGCCTTTGAGACCTTCCTCAAACCTTGTTGCGTCGGCATCCGTTCCCACTATGGAGCCGTAATGCATAGGGATTGCGACTGAAGGTCTAATGTCAAGGGCGGCCATGACAGCCTCTTCGGCAGTCATGACGTACGTCCCTGAAACAGGCAGCAGGGCTATGTCCGCCCTGAAATCCTTCATCTCCGGTATGCGGTCGGTATCGCCGGCAATATATATCCTCTTCCCGCCCGTGGTGAATATATATCCAACCCATTTCCTGTCTCTGGTGTGAAACTGCTTGTTAGTATTATAGGACGGAACAGCCTCGATCCGGATGCCCGAGACCTCTATCACATCGCCCGGCTTAACGACCCTTACGTCGCCGCCAAGCTTCTCGCGGCAGTCCTCGGGAGCGACGACCACGGTCTGGGGAGAACGGACCTTCTCAACGTCCTCGGGGGAACAATGGTCATAATGTGCGTGCGTTATGAGGATAATGTCAGCGCTATCCTTTTTCTTGAGCTTGAAGGGGTCGGTATATATGACCTTTTCCCCCGTGATCCTGAAAGTGTCATGTCCCAGCCAGTGGATGTTTGTAACCATTGTAAACCTCCCGATCTTTTATTGCGGCCTCTGCCGCCGCATTCTTAAGGCTTTTCCCGCTTCGTTCTGACACAACAAGCATTATATCATACACTCATTACAGCCAGTCCGCGGTCAGCGTAGCCGTGATGGATGAATTTGTCCGAAAGGATGTATAATGCTTTATCAGCAGAGGAGGTCACGGGGATCGTGGGTAGCAGAGAGGGACTGTCGAATCTTCTTGCTTACGTCAACGACCAGAGAGGGATCGATTTTTCATTGTACCGGCATGCCACTGTCATACGAAAACTGGACCTCAGGCTGCACGCGACGAAGACCGTTTCCTATGCCGCCTATCTTGAGTATCTCAAATCTCATCCGGCCGAAATCGAGAACCTCGTAGGGACCCTTACCATAAAGGTCACAAGCTTTTTCCGGAACCCCACGGTTTTTGAAATCCTTGCATCCAGTGTCATACCTGAGGTCATGTCCCGTTTCGGATGCTTGAGAATTTGGAGCCTTGGCTGCGCCAGCGGAGAGGAACCGTATTCGCTGGCGATCATTGTCCGCGATCTTCTGAAGAAGGAAAAGGAGGAGATAAATGTGAAAATCGTCGGCACCGACATCGATGCCGGCGCCATAGGCAAAGCGGTCAGAGGAGAATATCAGGAAAACGCCGTTGCGGGTGTCAGAAAAGAATATGTGGACAAATTCTTCCAGATGATGCAGGAACCTGCCTCGCAAGGCTGCCTGTACCGTATAAGCGACCAGATAAAATCGATGGTCAGATTTGAAAAGGATGATGTCCTCTCGGGGCTTGAGCGGGCGAAGGATGCCGGGCGGCTATACCATATAATCCTGTGCCGTAACGTAATGATCTACATGAACAGGGCCTTGCAGGAAAAGACCGTGGCCGATATTTCCGGCATACTGTGTGCCGGAGGATATATGGTCATGGGAGAATCGGAGACCTTCCCCGATTCCGTCAGTGACAGGTTCACGCGGACCTTTCCGGACCTGAAGATATACGGCAGGAATCCATCTTCTCCGTGAAGCGGGCGATTTTCTGCCCTGCCTGACTTGATGGTCTTCAGAGGGACCTTGCGATACGGGCGATTTTCTGGGTATGCCTTGGCGTAAAGGCTTCCCCGTTGACTTTTCTCAGCATCCGGATGATCCTGAGGCGGTCGACGACACTCAGACCAGCCATGTCGGCACAGCAACGGAAGCCTTCGCCAGTAAAAAACTCTATACTCTCCTTCTGATGGTTCTTGCTCCAAAGGTCTTCAATCGATTGCAGTATGATCGTCTCGGCGAGATTCTTTAAGCTGTTCTTGGGGGATTTCCCCGGCACAGAGGAAGCGGCCGTCACCTTTCGTGTGAGTTTCCCTTTCTCTTCCATCGGCGGCACCTGCGTCAATGTAGGAATGTTCCGTAAAATACCGGAGAAGTCAAAAGCCTGCACTCCGCTACCACCCGCTCCCCTGTGTTTGCTCCCTGCAGCAATTGTCGAAGTCTTCATAGTCATTCTCCTTCCTTTTACGTTGTCCTGCTCTTTTACCTAGGTTAACGCAACGGCCCCGGACAAATATATCGGCAAAACACTGATTTTTTTGTAAGAATGTGTTTAAGGTAAGCTGTCCGCATTTGTCCTACAGAATGGGCAGAGTCCGGACGAGCCGTAGCGGCCCCGGCCTGTTTTCCGCAGAGCCGCAGAGTTAGCAGAGCGTGTAATCATGGATTCCCGGCAGGAAGGGAAGGCGAGTCAGATCTTTCGAAGTTTAAGGTATCTTTTGGGATTGTTGATCGCGGCGCCGGCGATCGCCCCCTGCCGGACGCCTATATTTCCTAATACTGCAAAGGAATCGCGAAGAGTTATCCCGCTTCCCGCCAGGGCTCCCGCCCTGTTATAAACGGCCTTCCCTTTCTTCCCCCGTCCCTTGACAGAGTCCGTGACGAGTATTATTCTGTCGTGACTCTTACAGCAGAATATCAAACGAAGTGTCCCGTTATGAAGGTGAACCCCGTCGGCAATGACCTCTGCATAAAGGTCCTCGTCTATCAGGGCCAGCCCTGCAATGCCAGGTTCCCTGTGATGAAATGGTCTCATGGCATTGAAAAGATGGGTGACCCCCGATGCGCCCGCCTTCTTTCCTTCGAGCGCCTGCCGGCAGGTAGCGTCCGAATGTCCCATGTTCACTCTGATCCCGGCTTCCGCGCATTTTTCTATGACCTTCAGCGCACCGGGCATCTCCGGTGCAACTGTAATTATCTTTATCAGGTCCTCGTAGCCCTCTGTCAATCTCTTCAGAAATGCTGTTGAAGGCCTCACAATGGAATCCCTGTCCTGGGCTCCGCATCTGGCAGGGTTCAGGAAGGGGCCTTCCAGGTGTACACCTAGGATGGTCGCAGACTCCGTGGTGCCCGTCATCTCCATCGCCCTCCTTACCGCCTCCATATCCCGTCGCATACGGGCAGCAGTACCCGAATAGATCGTGGGAAGAACAGCCCGTGTGCCGGCCCTGCCATGAAGTTCCGCGATCCTCAGAATGTGTTGCGGATCGTCAGTCCTGGTATCGTATCCTCCGGCCCCGTGGGTGTGAAGATCGATCAAGCCTCCTTCCTTCAAAGGATCTTTCCCCTCCGCGTAAAAAAGTCACTTAGTGCAACCCTGATGACCGCGCCCCTCGACCACTTCCTGCCTGTCTCCTTCTCCAGTTCCTGAGCGGTCTCCTTCAGTGCCTCAATGACCTCATCTTCCAGATAGACCGAAGTCTTTACCAGTTTCTCCGCTTCATGTGCCATGACTTACTCCGTTTTTGGTTTATATGATACCACTATTGACAGCCTCTCAATAATTACTGAGTCGCCGCCATTGGCGCCACGAAAAGATTCTGGATTGAGCGGGAGCCATGTGGCGGAAAAGTATTGAGATGCCCCCTTTTCTTGAAAGGAATCTCAATGAGGAATGGGATGTGTACTCATCTATCCGGAGGGTTCGACAGGGAATCCTCCGATCCGGGGTATACGCTTCGGCCGCTCTTACAGGGCGGAGCCTGGAAAACTACGCCTCCGCGATTTCCTCTTCGGCCGTGTCGTCCTCGTCACCGTCGTAATGGGGGCAGTCCCTCGCCTTCAGCCATGCGAAGGTGTCGAAATCGCTGCCCGGCTTCCTCTGGAATTTGATGTTGGGGTGCATGCCTCTGCCCTTCATTTCGCACTCGGCAGTCTTCCCCTTGTTCAACACTCTCATATGAGAACAGAGTCCGCATGTCTTTATCGTTTCAGTCGTCTTTTATCTCCTTTCTCTTCGGCCATTCGTTCTTACCATTATTATACAGGATGGGGCGGCAATCCACGAAACGAACTACAAACCCGCGTGTGTAAGCCTTCAACAAAATATGGGTGATGTTCTTGAAATCTCCGCTCACCCCTCCCGAAACAGGTCTTCGCCGGGGGTCGCTTAGACTTTGTCAAAGAGGGAAAAGAGAGGTTCGGGCCGGTTTAGTTATCTGATGTATGCTTCGGTGACGTACCTTCGCATCATGCGGTGGCTGTTGAAATAGTAGGCGACCTTTCCTATCGCATTCTGCATCATCCTTACCCATGTATGCCTGTCGTCGTAATAGAGGGGGATTATGATGTCTTCGAGTTTGTGGTAAAGGTCGGCCACGTCCTTCACGTCGGTGTCGGCGCCGGGAGTCAGCTCGCTGGGAGCGGGGCCTATGGACCATCCGGTAAACCCTTCGATGTGTCCTTCTATCCACCAGCCGTCGAGCACGCTGAAGTTCATTACGCCGTTGTGGGCGGCCTTCATGCCGCTTGTCCCCGACGCCTCAAGAGGTCTGAGAGGGGTGTTCAGCCAGATGTCCACACCGGACACGATCTTCAGCGCAGTATCCATGTTGTAGTTCTTCAGATAGACGATGTTTATACTCCCCCTGAGCTTTTCAGCATATCCGAAAATGTTCTCTATGAGCTTCTTGCCCGCCTCATCCTGCGGGTGGGCCTTCCCGGCAAACACCAGCTGGATCTTGCCCGACCCTATCCTCCTCAGCCTGTCGAGGTCCCTGAACAAGAGGTCGGCCCTCTTGTAGGCCGTTGCCCTGCGGGCGAAGCCTATGGTGAGGATATCGGGAGAAAGTTGAGCACCAGTCACTTTCCTTATGTACTCAATGAGAATGCGCTTGGCTTCCTCGTGGGCTTCCCAGAGCCTCTCGTCCGGTATGCGTCCGACCCTGACGAAGAGCTCGGGCTCGTTCGCCCATCCGGGGAGGTATTCATCGTACACCCTCTTAAAGCTGTCACAGGTCCATGTATAGGAATGGACCCCGTTGGTTATGGCGTGTATCTGGTACCCCGGGAACATGCTCTGGGAAACCTGTCCGTGTTTTTTTGCCACCCCGTTGATGTACCGGCTCAGGTTGAGAGCGAGTTTCGTCATGTTAAGGTGCTCTTTTCCCGCCAGCTCCTTCAAAACCGGAAGGGGAATGAACTCCCCCATGACCTTGTCAACGAGGTCGTAAGGGAACTTGTCGTGACCGGCCTCCACCGGCGTATGGGTGGTAAACACGCAGAGGTTCTTCACCCTGGCGGTGTCCCACACCAGCTTCTCATCCCATACGTCTTCTATGGGTCTCTTGAACCTGTTGAGCAGCTCCAGTGTCAGGAAGCTCGCGTGGCCCTCATTCATGTGATACTTCTTTATCTCGAACCCCATTTCATGGAGAATCCTCACCCCGCCGATCCCGAGAACAATCTCCTGTTTGAGCCTGTAGGCCCTGTCTCCTCCGTAAAGATGAGAGGTTATCTCCCGGTCTTCGGACGAATTTTCCACCAGATCGGTGTCAAGGAAAAATACCGGTACGGAGCCGCCGGTGAGGCTTCTCACGTTATATTGCCAGGACTGTACTGTGACTTCCCTTTTTTCTATAATAACGGTCGCCTTGTGAGGAAGCAGCTCCATGTAGCGCAAAGGGTCCCATTCAGTAGGACGCTCCGCCTGCCTGCCTGTGGGATCGATGTCCTGGGTAAAGTATCCCCTCCTGCTCAGGAGAGTAACAGCCACCATGGGCAGCTCCAGGTCGGCCGCCGAGCGTATGGTGTCACCGGCGAGCACGCCCAGCCCCCCGCTGTAAGTAGGAATATCATTATGAACGCCTATCTCCATCGAGAAATAGGCGATCTTCGGTTCTCTGGTCATATCGAGGAGTTGACTGAGCAGGTCGGCCATGGCACCTATATTGTAAGCGATTTGTCATGCGGAAACAACTTGTCGATGCCGAGGCGTCGGCTGCCGAACGACCACGTAGCATCATTCCGGGACCCTTAAAGAAACAGCAGTTGCCGAAACACGTTTGCATGAGTATACTTTATAAGGCAAGTCTTTGTTTTCACTGTAGAATCAGGGAGATAGAATGTCATTTTACGGGGAAGTCTTTGCAAGTGAGATAATGAGGAAGCCGGTCCTCGATCCTAAGGGCGAAGAGATCGGCCGCGTCAAGGATTTCGTCATCGTAAAAGGCGAACAGCTCCCCAAGGTGTCCGCCCTTGTCATCGACAAACGGAAAAAAGTCTTCCTTCTGCCCTGGAAGGATCTGAATATCTTCAACAAAAGGATCATTTCTTCCAGGGTGTACGGCGACAACCTTCAGGCATATGATGAGTCGAGAGAGGAAGACCTCCTTATCGTCAGGGACATCCTGGACAAGCAGATTGTGGATGTGAACGGCGCGCGGGTGGTGAGGGTAAACGATATCAAGCTCGAGGGTCTCAACACCAACGCCGTTCTTGTGGCCGTGGACGTCGGCGTCAGGGGCATCATGCGGCGCCTTGGAGTCGAAAGGGGCGGAGAAGACCTGTTCAGACTGTTCCAGAAGACACTCCCCTATTCGCTTATCAGCTGGAATTATCTCCAGCCCCTTGAGCCGAAACTCACCAGGATCGCCCTCACCGTTCCAAGGCAGATACTTTCGGAACTGCATCCCGCCGACATCGCGGAAATCATCAGCAGCGTGTCCCAGAAAGAGGGAGTAAGTTTCTTCAACAACCTTGCCGTCGAGACTGCGGCAGAGGCGCTTTCCGAACTTGAACCCAATGTGCAGAAAGATATCATCAACAGGATGGACAGCGACAAGGCATCGAACATCATCGAGATGATGCCTCCCGACGAAGCGGCCGACATACTCAGCGACCTCCCGGCCGAAAAGGCCAAGGAAATCCTTGAAAGCATCGAAAAGGAAGAGGCGGAAGACATACAGGAACTTCTCGGCCACGAGGAGGATACCGCCGGCGGCCTCATGACAAACGTGTTTATCGCCTGTTCTCCCGAGATGACCGTCCGCGAGGCATCGGAGCGGCTCAAGGTCCAGGCCAAGGAGGTCGAGACGGTCTATTACATCTATGTCCTTGACGCGGAGGAGAAACTCCTCGGCATCTCCTCCCTGAGGGAGCTACTGCTTGCGGAGTCGGACTGCATCATGGCCGACATCATGGAGACGAACCTCAAGACCGTTTCGCCCGGTGATGACGAGATGGACGTCGCGGCGATCATATCCAAGTACAACCTCCTCGCCATCCCCGTAGTGGATGAAAACGGGTATATGCACGGGATAGTGACCGTGGACGATATCATCGATATCCTCCTGCCGCCGGCGGCCAAGAGAAAAAGGAGAAAGGTATGAGCAGGTGGAAACGGCTGCTCCTTTTTCTCTCCATCATGGGGCCCGGGATCATAACCGCCAACATAGACAACGACGCAAGCGGTATCACGACTTACTCGGTTGCCGGGGCCAGGTTCGGCTATACACTCCTGTGGACACTTATCCCCACGACGGTCGCCCTGGTCGTCATCCAGGAAATGGTGGCGAGGATGGGGGCGGTCACCGGCAAGGGGCTCTCGGACCTCATACGCGAGAACTACGGCGTGCGGGCCACCTTCTTCATGATGGTCGCCCTCTTCGTCGCCAATCTGGGGACTACCGTATCGAACTTCGCGGGCTGGGCGGCCAGCATGGAGATTCTCGGCCTGAGCAAGTATATCATAGTGCCGCTCGGTGCCACGGCGGTCTGGCTTCTGGTGACAAAAGGGAGTTACCGCACGGTGGAGAGGATACTTCTTGCCGCCTGTCTCCTCTATTTCGGCTATGTGATATCCGGTTTCATGGCGCACCCGTCATGGCCCGGCGTGCTGAAAGGCACCTTTATGCCGACAGTGAAATGGAATGCGGAATATGTCTATATCACCATCGCGATCATCGGAACGACCATCACTCCCTGGATGCAGTTTTACCTCCAGTCGTCGATAGCGGAAAAAGGCGTCAGGAAAGCGGAATACAAGGCGACAAGGCTTGATGTTGTCCTCGGGTGCAGCATCACCGATATCATCGCCTTCTTTATTATAGTCACCTGCGCCACTACGCTCTTCCCGGCAGGCATTCGCATTGCCAAGGCGTCGGAGGCGGCCTATGCCCTCAGGCCGCTTGCCGGACAATATGCGTCCCTGATCTTTGCGGTAAGTCTTGCCAATGCGTCGCTGCTCGGCGCGATCATCGTTCCGCTGGCCACGGCGTATTACATCTGCGAGGCGATGGGATGGGAGCGCGGCGTGAACAAGACCTTCCGGGAGGCACCGCAGTTCATGTGGATCTATACGATCATCATCGTCGCGTCGGCCCTGCTCATTCTCCTGCCGGGGGCGCCTCTCGTCTTTCTTATGGTATTCTCTGCAGTGTTGAACGGCCTGTTGCTGCCCTTCGTACTCATATATGCCCTGTCGCTTGTAAACAACAGGAAGCTCATGGGAGAATACGTCAACCGCGGGTATTACAATTATATATCCTGGGGCACCGTAGCCGTCATCATCGTCCTCACCGGCTTCCTCATAGTGACCTCCCTCGCACCTCTCCGGATCTGACTACTGCCTTCCCTATCCTGCCGGTGCCGCTTTGGTTTATAATAGGCAAGATGCGAGGGGAACAGGAATGGTAAAGACGATCGAATGGGTTGACGGCAGAGTTGTCATGCTCGACCAGTCAAGACTCCCCGTAGAGGTTGTCAATATCGAGTGCGACAGTTACGTGCAGGTAGCCGAATGCATAAAGAAGCTCTGCATCAGGGGAGCCCCCGCTATCGGCATCGCGGCCGCCATGGGAGTGGCACTCGCCGCCCGGGAGATAGACGCCGGGAACTTCGAAGAATTCATGACCAGGCTCCGGCCGGCTTGTGAAACCATCCTTTCAACAAGACCCACGGCCGTGAACATAAGATGGGCTGTTGAGAGACTGCGGTCTTTTCTCGAAAGCCGCAGGGATGAAACCGTCCCCAGGCTTAAGGAAATGCTCGTTGAAGAAGCGCGGAAGATGCTTGAGGAAGATAAGGAGATAAACAGGGCAATCGGATCGTGGGGTGCGCAGTTTATCAGGGACGGAGACACCATCCTCACCCACTGCAATGCCGGGTCCCTGGCAACCGGGGGTTACGGCACGGCCACGGCCCCGATGCTGGTGGCGCGGGACCAGGGGAAGCACTTCAGGGTGGTTGCCGATGAGACAAGGCCCGTTCTTCAGGGCGCCAGGCTCACTGCATGGGAGCTCATGCAGGAAGGCATACCCGTTACCCTCATAACGGACAACACCGCCGGGGCCCTTATGAAGAAGGGTGAGATCAACCTCACCATAGTTGGAACGGACAGGACGGCACTCAACGGGGATGTCGCAAACAAGATCGGTACGTATACCGTTGCCGTACTCTGCAGGGAGCACGGCATACCCTTTTATGTCGCCGCGCCGCTGAGCAGCATAGACTTTTCGATCCCTTCGGGCGATTTCATACCGATAGAGGAGAGAAGTCCCGAAGAAGTTACCAATATCTTCGGGACGTGCCGCATCGCACCCGAGGGAGTTGCCGTAAGAAATCTCGCCTTCGATGTGACGCCGGCTGAATACGTCACTGCGATCATCACGGAAAAGGGGGCTTTCAGTCCCCGGGATCTGAAGGAGCTGTCGCGACCGGATGCCGACCTCGACAGGTTCAGGATAAAAAGGGAGCAATGAAAGGGCCTCTTTCCTGATGTCTAAATATCTTTTGTCCGACCATCAGAAGATGCAGCTGCAGGACGTCTTCGACCTTTACGAGGAGAGACTGCAACTGGTGGAAGACAGGATCAGGGGACTTTTCAGCAACAGGGCCGCCGTAATACCTTTGATCGGCAGCTATATCCTGTCGAGCGGCGGAAAAAGACTGAGACCCCTCTTCCATCTCATAAGTGCGGACCTTTCGGGGTACACCGGGAACGCAAATATAGAGATAGCCGCCATCATAGAATCCATACATACCGCTTCTCTCCTGCATGATGACGTGGTGGATACGGCCGAGGTGAGAAGGGGTAAACCGACGGCCAACTCTATCTGGGGCAACCAGGTGGTGGTGCTGGTGGGAGACTTCCTGTACTCAAATGCCCTGAAGAGCGCGGTCATGCAAAAAAACCAGGGGATAATGGAAACGCTTTCAGACGCCACAACGAGGATGACCGAAGGGGAACTCCTGCAGCTGAACAGGATAAGCGATCCGGACATTACGGAAGAGGAATACCGCGAGATCATATCAGCGAAGACCGGTGCCCTTATTTCGGCCGCCTGCAGGATCGGCGCGCTGCTCGGCGGGGTCTCCCGCGAAAAGGAAGACGCCCTCGGCTCTTTCGGGATGAAGACGGGCGTCGCATTTCAGATGGCCGACGATATCCTGGACTATATGGCGGATGAAGGAGAGCTGGGGAAAAAGCTCTGCAAGGACCTCGAAGAAGGGAAGATAACCCTTCCGCTCCTTTTTCTCCTGCGGACGGCGGGCGAAGAAGAGGTATCGGAAGTAAAGAGTGTCATCAGGGACTTTTCCGAAGCCGGCCTGCAGAGAATAATGGACCTGCTCAAGAAATATCACTCCATCGAGGCTTCTTTAGAAAAAGCCCGGGCCCTCGTGGAGGAAGCGAAGCGGGAACTGTCGGCATTCCCGGACAGCCAGGCGAAGAGGGCCCTTCTGACAATTGCCGATTATTCCCTTCACCGGGAAAAATAATGTATAATTTTTCCTGAATTGATGAGGTTACGGGGTTAACGGAAAGGGAGTTCAATGCACGGCCTTGTGGAACTCGCCAGACGGAGTGTTGAAGAGTACGTTCGACACGGGAAAGTGTTGCCGGTACCGGAATCTCTTTCCGGAGAGATGGCCCGCAAGGCAGGCGTATTTGTATGTATCAAGAAAGAAGGCCGTTTGAGGGGCTGCATAGGCACATTTCTCGCCTGCTGCGACAATGTCGCTGGAGAGACCATACGCAACGCAGTATCGGCGGCCGTCGAGGACCCGCGCTTTGCTCCGGTCGGCAAGGGCGAGTTGCCCGATCTCGAATATACTGTCGATGTCCTTTCCCCGCCTGAAAAGGTGAGTGACACAGGGGAACTGGATCCTAAGAAATACGGCGTGATGGTTGTAAGCGGGCGGAAGAGAGGATTGTTGCTGCCGGATCTCGAGGGTGTTGACACCGTTGAGGAACAGATCCGGATCACCAGGATGAAAGCCGGGGTCCTTCCGGAGGAGAAAGTCGAAATATTCCGGTTCACCGTAGAGAGGCATTCGTGATTTTAAAAGAGGAGGGACCGGCTGGAAGAGGCGGTGGAAGCCGGTTGGGACAGGCGTTCAGGTTCTTTGTCCTCGCTTTCCTTCTGACACTCGTGGTTTGCGAAACTTACTATGTTTTTCTCTTGCGGAAGAGGTTTTCGGTCCGCTCGGATGAATTAAAGAGTATATCGATGCAGTTGCAGTCACTCAAGAACGAAAGTGCCGTACTGCACGGAGAGCTGTCTTCGATGAAAAAATACACAGCCGGGGAGGATGCGGATGGAAATCCCTCTGTCAGGTAACGTCAGGAGCACAAGCCTCGCCAGGATACTTGTCGACCTCAACAGGAACAGGAAAACGGGAACACTCTCCGTCCGGACCCCCGCTTTTACCAAGAAGATGTTCCTGAACACCGGCGATGTCATCTTCGCTTCGTCGACCTACGAAGATGACAGACTGGGAGAAATGCTTCTGAAAGCCAACAAAATATCGGTCGAACAATACGACAAGTCCGTGGAGATACTGAAATCCTCCAGGAAAAGACAGGGGGCGATACTGGTTGAGCAGGGTTTCATCACCCCGAAGGAGTTGTTTTGGGGCGTGAAATACCAGGTGAAGGAAATAATCTGCAGCATGTTCCAGATAGAGGACGGAGAGTATGCCTTCGAAGAAGGCGATATCCCGACCCAGGAAGTGATCACACTCAAGATGAGCATGGCAAATCTGATACATGAAGGTGTCCAGAGAATAGAAAACTGGACGAGAATCAGGAATGAATTGCCCGATACCGAAACAGTGCTCACCTTGAGCGATGATCCGCTCAGCCTATTCCGCGACATGGAGCTGACTCCCCAGGACAAGAAGATCCTTTCCATGCTCGCGGGACAAAAGACACTGGGGGATATAGTGGAAAATTCCGTCATGGGGTCTTTCGAGGTCCTTAAGACAATCTATGTCCTCTATTCACTCGGGATGGTCAGGGAAGTCGGGCCTCAGCAGAGGGTCGCGGCAACAGCGGGCGAAGAAGACAGGGATGAAGCCGCCGTGTCGGTAAACGATGTGCTGCACCCCGTTTCCGGAGAGGAAGAGACCTTTCTCCAAAAAGTCGAATCGCTCTATTCGCGGCTGTCTGACATGGACATGTACGAGTTGCTCGAAGTCGACAGCAAGGCCGACGGAGACACTGTGAGGAAAAATTACTACCGGCTGGCCAAGGAGTTCCATCCCGACAGATACTTCACCATTACTGATGAGTCAGTCAAGTCAAAGCTCGCTGTAATCTTCGATGGGATTACGAGGGCCTATGAGTCGCTGAAAGAGGGGCTGGAAGGAAATTACCGGCCTGTTTCCGCGACGAATGAGGGGCCCGATACAAGGGCCGCGGACCAGTTCAACAGCGGAGTGGAAGAGTTCAAGAAAGGGAACTTCTGGGGCGCGATTGAAAGATTCAAATGGGCCGCCAGACTGACGCCGGGCAACGGCCGGTACTGGATTTGAAAAAGCGTTAAAGATCGACCCCGGGAACGAGAAGGCAAAGAAAGGAATTCTTCATACCCGGGAGCTGTAAACGCACGAAGATCAGCAGACCGTGTATCTCCCGTCCGCCAGTTGTTCACAGAACCGTTCTATATCCGCCAGCTCCCTTTCAATTATCAGCTTCACCTGCGTCGATATGTCGGCCAGCCTGAACCCTCCATGGAGAAGGACCTGGGCCGTCGCCATGGTGGGCCTGTCTACGGGCGTACCGATCCTGCTGAGGAGCAGGACGTAAACCTCTCTGATTCCGTCGACGTTCTTGTATATCTTTTCCGCTGTCTTGTGGGCCAGGAAATTGTATATCTTACCTACATGGCTGACGGGGTTTTTCCCCGCTGCCGCCTCGGTACCCATCGGCCTGTTCACCGAAATAAGACCGTTGACCCTGTTCCCCCTCCCCACCTGGCCCGAATCTGCACCCTCGGCAGACGTCCCCAGAAGAGTCATGTAAATGCCGCCGAGACCCCTGCCGCCTTCATCGAGGGTGTTCAGGTCTATGCGTACGGAGGAAAATTCCCCCTGTCGGGAGAGAAACTTCTCCATTTCCCTCCGTATAATCTCCTTTCTCCTGAAATACTCCGCTTCCGTCTTCACGAAAGGGGATATGAGGGGCATGGCGACGGTCAGGTCGAGATTCCTTCCGGTCCTCAGTCCCATGACTTTTATATCTTCGCCTGTCTCGGGATGCTTCTTTTTGAACCCCTTTGAATTGAGAAACCGCTCAAGACCAAGGACCGCCTCCTCCGTGGGAGAAAGAGGGTAGTAGCCGATCAGGGCGGAAGTGTCGTTCGCACCTTTTACCATTCCGGGCCTCATGAATATATCGGTCAGCTCCTCAGATCCCGGAGCAAGAACAGTCCTGTACCTGACATGCCTTTCCGGATCGACAAACCTCAGGTTGTCCCTGATCCATTTCTTTGCGGCAGTCACCGCTATATCCCGCACAGGGATCTTCCTGCCCTCCGCGAAGCCGGTCGCCCTGTCCCCGATCGTGAGCTCCATCGGCCTTGCCACTCTGCCGCCTCCGAACCTAATCTCCGTACCGCCGGCTGCAAGCAGCCCCTTGTCGATGTTATGATGCAGGACGGTGCCGAACGCCTTCCTGTATTCCCGGCAGAGCGCCACGGATATGGATTCCATGATCGCATCGCACATGAAGTCAGGGTGCCCCGTCCCCTTTCTTTCCACGATCTCCACCCTGTGGTCCGTCACGGATTTCCCCCTCAGGGTCTCAACGACTATCATGACTAAAGAGTATCAGGAAGAAAGCCGGATGGCAAACGGCGTATGATTTATGCTTTGCGGATCGGGAAAAGATTGAGATAATAGAAAAGGAAAAGGTTTCAGGTTGAAGAAATACGCATAATATAGTGGAGGTGATCCGATGATAAATGCCGAAGAAGGTTTGATCCAGGCACTAATGGATGTTTATGTCATGGAAAAGGGCATCAATCAGTTTTACAGGGACGTTGCTTCGAAGGCCCATCATGAAGAGACAAAGAGGACTTTCGCCGATCTTGCCGGTTGGGAAGCCGAACATACAAGATACATCCAGTTCCTTTATCAGGGACTGATGGAGGACTGGGATCTCCTCTCCTTCGAGGAATTCTCGAAGACGGTAAAACCCGAAATTGTTGAGGGGGGAATGCCGCTTGAAGAACTGGAGGGCAAAATAGAAGAATTTACCTACCTCGACGACATGGGGGCGATAGACTTTGCCCTAAAGGTGGAAGCGAGGGAATACAGCCTTTACAGGCAGCTCTCGTCGCAGGCGTCTCAGAGCAACATGAAGGTCCTCTTTGAAGAACTTGCGGGATGGGAGCAAAAGCACATCGAATACCTGAAGAAGCTGAAAAATAAGATCGGGAATGCTTAAGTTCCTTTGATGCAAAAATATATATGCATCGTCTGCGGATATATATACGACCCTGAGGAAGGGGACATGGTACATGGGATACCTCCCGGTACGCTTTTTGAAGATCTCCCGGATGACTGGCTGTGTCCCCTCTGCGGGGTGACAAAGGACCTCTTCAGGGCACTGTCTGAAGATGAAGGGCCCTCAGACCCGGGCCGGTATTTTATGGAGATGTAACGGCTATCTTCCCTTTGTCCCGCGGGTGAGTTCTTCCATCAAGTCCATCTGGATTTCCTGGATTTCGAGAAGCCTCTGCCACTGGTTCATGAGGAGATGGTCCACTTTTTCGTGAAGATGCCGGATTTCGAGCTCCGCCTTCAGGTTCACCCGGTAGTCGTATTCGGCCCGCAGCCGGTCCCTGTCCTCCTGCCTGTTCTGGCTCATCATGATAACAGGCGCCTGGATCGCCGCAAGGCATGAAAGGATGAGGTTCAGGAATATATAAGGGTACGGGTCGAAGGGCCGGAAGAAGAGCAGAGAGGAATTGAGAATCACCCACAGTAAAAGCACGCCGCCGAAAATGATGATGAAGCGCCAGCTGCCGCCGAATTCTGCGATCTTGTCGGCCAGACGTTCACCGAATTTCAGCTGGCGGTCGAATTCAACATTGACGTTCCCGGACAAGAGTTCCTGCTGTCTGAGGCTCTCGACGACCTGCGCCTCCAGCGCCGACAGTTCGCCCTTGTCGCTCTCGATAACGTCCTGAACATACTCCGCCCTGAAGCGATTAAGATCGGAGATACAGATAAATCCGTCGGAAGACCAGTCCGGATGATCCTTCCTGATCCTCTCGGCGATGGGTCCCCGGACCACGGCGCCCGGCAGAACCTCGCCCGGCCTCTTTTTATTCCGGCAGATCTGACAGGTTACCGTTTCCTGCGATTTTCTGGTCATGTACTCTTACCTCCTTTGCCGATCACCGGGCTCCGGCTATGTCTGCGGTTTCCCTCATCGGAGACCAGAAACCCTGCAGCTCACCGCTGCCACAGAATCCGGGCGGTCTCCAGAGGGACCGCAACCCCGGCGCGGTGTGGTACTATACGCGCGGTGTAGTCGCCGACATGGCGCACCGCCGGCACCTGTGCACTATAGACGTAGCCGTGCTCCGCTCCCACAAGCTGCCGCTCCCTGGCCATCTCGTAACGCTCAGGGCCGCTCGCGCCCTCCGCATAAAGCTCTACTCTCACGCAATCCGGAGCGATGCCGTTCAGATACAGCCGGACCTCAAAAAGGTGCCTGTCCCCCTTCGTCTCAACCTTGACTTCCCCGAATCGCAGGTTGGCCCACTTTCTTTCCAGGGAATGCACCCATTCCACCACCTCTTCACCCTCCGCACCCTTTTCCGCCGAACGCGCGAGAAAGGTCTTCGCAGCCGGGATGTAGTATTGTTCCGTGTACTCACTCACCGTGCGCGTGGCTGAAAAGCGCGGGGTCAGGCGGGCCATGCTCTCACGGATACGGGCCACCCACCGGGTGGGGATCCCGTTTGAGTCCCGCGTATAAAACTCCGGAATCACTTCCCGTTCCAGCAGTGTGTAGAGCGCGTCCGCCTCGGCAGCGTCCCAGGCGGGATCGTCGTCATGTTCCCGGCCGTCACCCAATGCCCATCCCACTTCGGGAGTGTAGGCCTCGGCCCACCAGCCATCCAGTTCAGACAGGTTCAGTCCTCCATTGACAAGCACCTTCATGCCGCTCGTACCGCTGGCCTCCCACGGCCTGCGCGGCGTGTTGATCCAGACATCCACACCCTGGACAAGCTGCTCGGTCAGAAGCATATCGTAGTCGCTCAGGAATACCACATGCTGCCGCGCTTCGGGACGGCCGATAAATTTGATCCACTGCCTGATCATGTCCTGGCCCGCCTGATCGGCCGGATGGGCCTTGCCGGCGAGGATGAGCTGAACGGGACGCTGCGGGTCCGACAGTATGCGGAGGAGCCTTTCGGGATCATGCAGAAGGAGGTTCGGCCTCTTGTACGTCGCGAAGCGGCGCGCGAAGCCCAGTGTCAGGGTGTTGGCATCGAAGATATTCCTTGCCCTTTCCACTTTTTGATACGGCGCACCCGAAACGGCAAGCTGGCGGGCCAGCATCTCCCTGACGAATTCGACAAGAGACTTCCGGGCAGAGGAACGGCACTCCCAGAACCTGTAATCAGGGACGCTCCGGATCTTCTCTTCCAGGGTCTCAATCGTTCCCATCCAGCGCTCCTTGCCGCAGCTCTGCGTCCAGAGTTCGTCTGCCTCTTCCGAATCCCAGGAAGGCATATGTACACCGTTGGTCACGTATCCGACAGGCACCTCGGCCTCAGGCCAGCGGGGGAAGAGGGGCTGGAAGATGCCCCGGCTGACCTCCCCGTGCAGCCGGCTCACCCCGTTAACGGCGCCGCTGCCGCGTACCGCCAGATAGGCCATGTTGAAGTATTCCGAGGGATCATCTGGATTCAGACGGCCCAGGGCCAGCAGTTCCTGGAGCGTGATGCCGAGCCTGGTCGTCGCATACCACCCGAGGTATTGCCCGATGAGGGCAGGGGAAAAACGATCGAAACCGGCAGCCACAGGGGTATGGGTGGTAAAGAGGTTGCCAGCCCGAGTGACGGCAAGCGCGACCTCGAAAGGCCGGCCCGTCTCCTTCATAAATGTCCGCGCACGCTCCAGCACGGCTAAGGCGGCATGCCCTTCGTTCAGGTGGCAGACTTCGGGTTTTATTCCCAGCATGCGCAGGAGCCGCCATCCGCCGAGCCCCAGCACCATCTCCTGCTGGAGCCGCAACTCGGGCCCCCCGCCGTAAAGTTCGCTTGTGATACCTCAATGGGCCGGGAAGTTCGCGGCGTCATTGCTGTCGAGCAGGTACAGCTTTATCCTTCCCACCTCCACCTGCCAGACCCGCAGCCAGAGCGAGTAGCCCGGCATCCTGACCTCCTGCCGCATCCACTCCCCGTTTTTCTCACGCAGGGGTGTAATGGGGAGCTGAACCGGGTCGTTGTAAGGAAAGAGTGCCTGCTGAGAACCGTTGCGGTCTATAACCTGCCGGAAATAGCCCTGCTGATAGAGCAGTCCCACGCCTATTACCGGCACGCCCAGGTCACTGGCGGCCTTGAGCTGGTCGCCCGCCACGTTGCCGAGTCCCCCGGAGTAAATGGGGAGCGCCTCGCTCAGCATGAATTCCATGCTGAAATAGGCCACGCAGGTGAGGGGGGAACCGGAATGTTCCTGCTGGAACCAGGCGGCCGACTCAGTGTCCTGGCGTCTTGCCTGCACGAGGTCTTCGACCTTCTTTCGGAAGGCGTGGTCCGCCAGAACGCTTTCGAGACGGTCCCGAGAGACTGTCTGCAGCACAACCCAGGGATTATGGGTAAGGTCCCAGAGTACCGGGTCAAGCTGTTTCCACAGTTCGTCAGCCGAATGGTTCCACGACCAGCGCATGTCCAGAGCGAGTTCTGCAAGCGGCTCCGCTCCGGCCACCGCAGCGGGCAGAAAAGAGTACAAGGGGCTGCTGAATCTTTCTTCCTCATTCATTTCCTAATTCTCCTTGGTTACACTCCTTGCATTAAGTCGACTATTTCCAGTCGTCATTACCCCGAAAATGCTTATACGCCGTCATTCCCGAGGTAGTAGTCGTGAATCCATTCTTTTCAAGAGAACCTGATACCCGCCTTCGCGGGTATGACGGACAGGGCCATTTTCATGCTCTTTTGTGAGCCCATGGCTCATGTCCCGTCACTCTTCATCCTGCGGTAGCGAAGGATCAGGGCGTTTGTCGAACTGTCGTGTCCGGGCCTTGGTTCACCTGCGTCCTGAAGTTCAGGGACGATCTTTCTTGCCAGGACCTTGCCGAGTTCGACGCCCCACTGGTCGAAGGAGTCGATCTGCCATACGGCTCCCTGGGTGAAGACGCTGTGTTCATAAAGCGCAACGAGTTTGCCCAGGGTCGAGGGGGTCAGCCTCTCGGCGAGTATCGTATTTGACGGCCTGTTGCCCTCGCAGATCCGGTGGGGGACCAGTTCGTCCGGTGTCCCCTCGGCCTTCACCTCGGTCCCTGTCTTGCCGAAGGCCAGGGCCTCTGTCTGGGCAAACACGTTTGCCATCAGAAGGTCGTGGTGATCGCCGAGCGGGTTGAGAGGCCTGCAGAACCCGATAAAGTCGCAGGGGATCAGCTTTGTACCCTGATGGATCAGCTGGTAGAAAGAATGCTGTCCGTTAGTGCCCGGCTCACCCCAGAAGACCGGGCCCGTCTGGTAGTCCACATGCCCGCCGCCTCGTGTGATGTGCTTTCCGTTACTCTCCATCGTCAGTTGCTGGAGGTAAGCGGGGAAACGTTTGAGGTACTGGTCGTAGGGGAGCACAGCTACGGTCTGTGCGCCGAAGAAGTTGTTGTACCAGACAGAGAGAAGTCCCATGAGCACGGGGAGGTTCTTCTCGAACGGCTCGCTGCGGAAATGCTCGTCCATCTCATGGAAACCTTCGAGCATAAAGCGGAAGTTATCCGGCCCTATCGCAACCATCGTCGAAAGGCCGATGGCGGAATCCATGGAGTAGCGTCCGCCCACCCAGTCCCAGAAACCAAACATGTGTGATGTGTCGATGCCGAATTTTTTCACTTCCTCGACATTGGTCGAAACAGCCACGAAGTGCCTCGCGACCGCTCTTTCCTCCCCCAGCGAACGCAGTACCCACCGGCGTGCGCTTCGGGCATTGGTCATGGTCTCCAGCGTGGTAAAGGTCTTTGAAGAAACTATGAAAAGCGTCTCGGCGGGGTCGAGGTCCCGGGTCGCCTCGGTAAAGTCCGTGCCGTCCACGTTCGAGACGAACCGGAAGGTCATCTCACGCATGCTGAAATGGCGTAAAGCTTCGTACGCCATTACGGGACCGAGGTCGGACCCGCCGATGCCGATATTGATAACGTTGCGGATGCGCTTTCCAGTGTGGCCCTTCCATTCTCCGCTGCGCACACGGTTTGAGAAATCGGCCATCCTGTCCAGCACCGCATGGACTTCCGGTACCACGTCTTTACCGTCGACGAAGATCTTCTCGGTACGCGGAGCGCGCAGTGCCACATGGAGCGCAGGGCGTTTCTCGGTAGGATTTATCTTTTCGCCGCGGAACATCGCTTCGATGCGCTCTCTCAGCTTGCACTCCCCGGCCAGCCTTGCAAGCAGTCGCACCGTTTCCTCCGTGATGCGGTTCTTGGAGTAATCTAAATAAATTCCCGCCCCCTCGGCCGCAAATCGTTCACCACGTTCCCGGTCATCGGCAAAGAGCTGCCTCAGGTGCACATCCCTGATCTTTCGATAGTGGGCCGCAAGCTCCTGCCAGGCCGGAAGATGTGTGAGTAATGGTGTATCCTCGGGTGCAGTCATGGCGCCTCCCTGGTCTGAAATTTTGAAGGAGGAACGAATGTCAGCAGGGGTCGTCGCCTCCTTGTCCCGTCTTTACAGTATATCAAACATTCCTGTTGACGGTGAGGAGAAGGGACTTGTGATCCCGGAGAGGTAAGGAGAGATTCTCCCGTTAACAGTCGTTCAGGTATGAGATACTCAATAATGATATCATGATTATTATGCGGCTCCGGTCAGGGGTCGCGTACCTTGTCCGAAATAAGGAGGCCTTTCTGGCGAACGGTAATGAGACATCCGGTCTGACGATGGGAAGCCTCTGGGCCAATATCTGGGAGATCTCCTGGCCCATGCTCCTCGTGATGGTCTTCTTCTTCCTCGTGGGCTTTACGGACATCTATGTCGCAGGCCTGATAAGCTCAGAGGTCCAGGCGGCGGTAGGCTTTATCGATCAGCTCTACTTTCTGATCATAATTATCGCCAACGCCATAAGCATAGGCACACTGGCCATGGTTTCGAGGTCGGCAGGTTCGGGTGACAGGGAAAGCGCCCTAGGTATCGCACGCCAGTCCCTGCTCTTCAGCGTGGTGGTCGCATCGGTGATTTCGCTGGCCGGTCTCTTCTTCTACAGGGACATCGTGGTAATGGCGGGGTTCCCCGCCGACATCAGGGACATAGCGGAAAAGTTCCTGAGGATCTTCGCCCTCGCGCTCGGCCCTAACTACATTCTGATAATATCCAACGCTGTATTCCGCGCCAGGGGTGACGTGAAGAAGCCCCTCATCACCATGTTCATAGTGAGCCTCTGCAACATCACCGGTGATTTTGTGCTCGTCTTTGGTCTGTTCTCCTTTCCCAAAATGGGATACACGGGCATCGCGACCTCTACGGCGCTATCGGTGACTGTGGGGATGCTCATCAACCTTTTCTTCCTTACCCGGGGCTGGTGGAAGGCCTTCTATTCTGGTCCCTGGAAGTTGTCTCTTGACCTCATAAGAAGGATCATAGGACTCAGCTGGCCGGCCGCGATGCTGCAGGTCGCATGGAACGCCGGCACCATCGTTCTTTACAACATTCTGGGCCGTCTGGGCCCCGGGAGCGTTACGGCCCTGGCCTCGATCACGAACGGACTGAGGATAGAGGCCATAATCTATCTCCCGGCCTTCGCACTCAATATGGCCGCCTCCGTCCTCGTGGGCCAGAACCTCGGTGCGGGGAACCCCGACAGGGCGGAAAAGGTAGGATGGAAGATAGCCCAGGCCGGGGTTCTGCTCGTGAGTCTCATGGCCCTCGTCATCTTCATCTGGGCGGAACATATCGCCTCGTCCGTCACAAAAAACCCGGCGGTCCTTGCTGAAACAACACGCTACCTGCGGATCAACATGCTCGCCGAACCCTTTATGGCGCTGAGCTCGATACTCGGCGGAGGACTTCAGGGAGCGGGTGACACCAGGGGGACGATGTGGGTCATCATTATCGCGATGTGGGTCATCAGGCTCCCGTTGGCCTATGTTGCAGCCCTGGTTTTGAATTATGGGGCCACAGGCGTCTGGGTCGTAATGATCACATCGATGACGGCACAGGGCCTGATGATGGCCGGAAGGTTTCACAGGGGGCGTTGGAAAACGTTGAAGGTGGATTAAAATATGACTATGTTGAAGCTGTTTAATTCAATGGGGAAGAGGATGGAGCGGTTCCGGCCCGCGAACAAAGAAGTTGTGAATATTTTCACCTGCGGACCGTCGGTTTATCAGAGGGTCCACATAGGCAATTTCAGGACGTTCCTCTTCGAGGACGTACTCGTGCGGTACCTGGAATATTCAGGATACACGGTGCAGAGAGGAATAACCATTACGGATATCGAGGACAAGGCGATCGAAGAGGCCGTGAAGAAAAAGACGGACCTGAGCCGGCTTGTCGATGAAAACATCGGCCGGTTTGCGGAGGAAATCAGACTGCTCCGGATAAAGGTTCCGGACTTCCTGCCCAGGGCGTCCGAAAGTATAAAGGAGAGTGTGGACCTTATAGAATTGCTGCTGAGCCGGCAGGTCGCTTATTGGTACGACAATAACGTGTACTTCGATCCGCTGAAGTTCCCAGGGTTCGGTAAACTGTACGGCCTCGACATGTCCAGGTGGCCCTCGAAGAAGGTAAGGTTTCACAAGGACACCTATCCGGGGATGAGATGGAACCTCGGCGATTTTATCCTGTGGCACGGGTACAGGGAGGGCGACAGGTATTATTGGGACACGAAGATAGGCAGAGGGAGACCGTCCTGGAACATCCAGGACCCGGCGATGATCAGCCGGTACTTTGACGAGCCGCTCTCGATCTACTGCGGAGGGATCGACAACCTCGTGAGACACCACGATTATACCTGTGCGGTACTGGAGTCGGTGAGACCCTATCAGACTGCGAAGTTCTGGCTCCATTGCCGGCATCTCCATGTGGAAGGCAAGAAGATGTCAAAAAGCAAGGGGAACATCTATTATACCGACACACTTCTGAAGGACGGCTACACCGCCGATGAAATCAGGTTTTTTCTTATATACGGACACTACCGGAGGGAACTCAATTTCTCGGACACAACCATGGAATCCGCCGTCGGGAAACTCCGTCAATTCAGAGATTGCGTACGGAAAATCAAGGCAAAGGGACGGATCAGGTCGGCCGTGCCCTGCGATGTCTCCGGACAATTACGGTCGGCCTTCGCAGAAAAGATGGACAACGACCTCAATGTAAAGGCAGCCTTCGATGCATTAAAAGACGTAGTTTGTGTAGTAAAAACGGAAGAGTTGAAACCCGGCGAAGCCCTTCACATTCTGCAGACACTGCGAGAAATAGATACCGTCCTGCAGGTCATCTTTTAGGGAGATAACCCTGATGAGTAAGGGGCCGATATACATTTCACGGCAGACGCTGAGTTCGCGGAGATTCAGTGAAGTTTGTTATAAATTCTCTGCGCCCTCCGCAACTTCAAGCTTCCTTCCCGACCCCCGCACTTTTGAACCGGCATATAATGTCAGATAACTGACTGGGAAATTCAAGCCGGAAAGAAGTATTCCCGGTTGAAACTCTCACAATAATGACCAATGACAAGCGCAAACCCTAAGCCTGCCTCTCAGTTTTCGGGCGAAGGTTAAATAAGTCAACCAAGTCATCGCCCCAATACTCCACAGAGAAACGGTCTATAACAAAACTGTCTTGCTTGTATTTCAGACAGTCGTGAGGTGGCCGGGGTTGACACAGGAATTTGCGGGTGATAGCCTTTAATCAGGAACGGTTCCGAATAAGACATGAGGAAAAGCAGCATGACTCCAGGGGAAATCAAAAAGAAATTGATAGAGTCCCTCA
>JARRRD010000009.1:0-50782 GCA_037381085.1 Candidatus Sulfobium sp. | reverse complement strand
ACTTTTCCGGCTGTTGCCCGTCAGCGGTGCCACACTGATGCCCTCAGTCAGACTGACCTACAGACCTATCTTCGTCAATACGCCGTGTAGCTTGCGCGTCGGGAAATTATAAAATTTGATAAAGGGCGGCGTAAGCCTCTTTATGGTGGCGAAGGCCTCCCACACGGGGTTCCTTGTCGAGATATCCTCGAGACCGTAGAAAACGACCCTCTCGTCTATTCCGGCATCTTTCAGGATCTCTTCCACCTCGATGACCTCCATGTACCCCGCCTGGATCTCGAAGACCCTCAGCCCTTTTGCGAGGTCCTCCTTGAAAAATCCGGTGATACCGAAAGGATCATCCCGCATTATTATGGATACGAAGATGTTGTCCTCATAAAGGATGCCGTGATAGAACATTGTCTGGGTGACGTAGAACGGGATTTCCTTAACGTCCTTCAGCAGGAACAGTACCGTACCCGTTATCTTTTCCGTGGTGGCGTAAACCCTGTTGAATTTCAACAGAAAGTCCTCGAGGGGCATAAAATCCATCATGCGGTAAAGCTTCCTCTGCCCCTGGGTATAGAGGACTATGGTAGTCAGAGGGATCGAGGCCAGTATAAGTGACCAGTAGCCTCCGTGGGGTATCTTCGTCAGGTTCGCCGCAAGGTATACGATGTCGACGACCGTGACAAGAACCGATATGGCCACAAGGGCTGGGCTCTTCTTGAGATAAAAAATCCAGATCATCATGATGCCGGTAATGGCCATCGTCCCCGTAACGGCGAGCCCGTATGCGGCGGCAAGCCGGTGCGAGGCCTCGAACTCCAGCATTATGAACAGCACGGCAAAAAGCAGGAACCAGTTGACGGAACCTATATATATCTGCGACTTTCTCTCCACCGACGTGTAATCCACCTTGAACATGGGCATCACCCTTGTGGTGATGCCCTGGTACACGATCGAGAACATGCCGCTTATCATGGCCTGTGAGGCGATGATCGTGGCCGCGATACTCAGGAGAAGGAACGGGACATAAAGGATCTCCGCATAGTGGAAAACCATCTCAAAAAGTACGTTTTTGACCTCGGGATGCATCAGAAGAAAGGCCCCCTGGCCAAGGTAATTGAGCACGAGAGCTACGAATACGACCCCCCAGGACTGTCTTATCGGCCTGCTGCCGAGATGCCCCATATCAGCGTAAAGGGCCTCACCGCCGGTAGCGCAGAGAATGATCTCTCCGAGGGCGAGCACTCCCTTTATTCCGTGGTGGAAGAGAAATTCTATTCCGAAGTAAGGATTGATCGCCCACAGCACGGAAGGAGCCTGTACGATGGCTACGAGGCCCACGAGGATAAGGGACGAAAACCATACCACCATTATGGGGCCGAAGGCGCCGGCAACCTTCTCGGTACCCTTACTCTGGATGGCAAACAGCGCAACGGCGATGGCCATCGAGATGAGTACTATCTCGGCCCTTGACAGCCAGGCAAGGCCGGGGATCAGCACCGCACCTTCAACCGCGCTCAATATACTGATCGCCGGGGTGATGACACCGTCACCCATGAGCAGCGAGATCCCGACAAAGGAAAGGATCGATACCAGTGCGATGCTCTTCTTCGATTTGAGACTTGAGACCAGGATCTCCCTGAGCACAATGGTCCCGCCCTCTCCCCTCTTGCTGAGGTTCATGGCTATCCAGGCATACTGCACCGTCACGAGGGCCACAAGCGTCCAGATTATCAGGGACAACACGCCGCGTATGTTTTCATAAGAAGGCCTGAGAATAAGGAATACGACTGTCAGGGTGTAGATCGGGCTTGTGCCGATGTCCCCGAAGACGAGGCCCAATGACCGCATTATTCCCTTAAGCAGAGAGGGCTTTTCTAACATGATGCCTCAGTCATCTCCATAAGTCATATATTTTATACCTCCGCGTCAGCGGAGACAAGCTAAAAGCCGGACGCCTGATCAAGCCGGCACCGGTGGGCTGTCTTTTAGGGAAATGGAGAGCTGTCAGGCAGGGATGGTCGCCGCTCGGGCAGTTTGATAAACGAAGACCAAGCGGAAAGCGACAGCAGAGGGAGACCGGCGGTCATGGCGACACACAGGAGGCACGATGTCCCCTCTCACCTTTTTTCCATACGCTGCCAGTCCAGGTTCGAACCGACGTTGGGGTTGAAGTTCGGATTGTCCGAAAGAACATACTCGCCCAGGCTGTTTGTCCATGCATTTTCGTAGCCGCCGGGAAGCTCGACGGGCTTCCGGCCGATCGGGTCCTGATATTTGTCAACTCCCCTGATATACTGGCTGAAATTGTCGGCAATCCTGTCGTTCACCGCCTGCCTCTCATTATAGGACTGCATGACCATGTCGCTTATTTCATCGTTCGTACGGCTGATGATCCTGCTGATCTCGCCAATGTTCCGAATGCGCCGGATCTGCATCTGTACAAGCTGTCCGACGAGCTGGTTGTACTTGTTGAACCACTGCGGGTTGAGCCTGAAAGAATATGCCATAGTCTGAAAAAGCTTGGAAAGCCCGTCAAGCTTCCCCTTCTCCGCCTTGAATGAGAAGAGGTAATCGGCGATCCAGTTGATGTTGGTAATCGTTCCGTACATCGAGGGCATGGAATAATAGGATGTCTCCACAACGTCATATATCTCTTCTTCCATCGGGACCCCGTTCTGTCTGTACTCGATCCTGATCTTCGCCCCGTCAGCCGATGATCTTAGGCCCGGTGCAGACCGGCCACCCGCGCCGAGGCTGCGGGCGAGTCCGGGAAGCCTCTTTTCTCCCACGATCCTGAGATTGACTGCCCGACTTCTGAAGCGTGGAAGCACAATCCTCTTCAGCGTATCGAGAGGCCCCATAGGAGGTCTCACCTCGCTGCCGAAGTACCTGCTGCCTATCGGGAAGGATGACAGCAGCATCCTGTTGTTGGTCCAGAAAAAGGGCTGGGCGGGAAATGCCTCGAACTCCGCCGGGCTTGAAGGACTTGTGACGGTGAAAGCCGCTACGGCGGGCATGGCCGGGTTGTTGAGGACCCACCTTATCCCTCCCCTGAACTTCCAGCCGGAAGGTATGAGCAGACTGAAAGCCTTCGTGCCTATACCCTTCCGGTCCGTGTAATTAAAGGTCTTGAACTTCACATAATCGATATGTTGCTCCACCGGTTGTTTTGACGCACTCACTCCCTCACGGGCCGATTCCGAAGACCTCTTGCAGCCCAACGTAATTGCGCCCAGAAACAACGCAAGCAGCACGAGTGTTGCCGACATCGTGTTGCGCTTCATGTTCCCTCCTTTCAGGCGAATTCAGAGCAACGTCGGGCGCGATCGTGTCACCCCTCCAATTTTTTAGATTATACCATCATGAAAAGGACTTCGGAACAGGGGGGAGACGACTGATCGCTGTCCTCCTGTGTCGTAAAGCATCGCAGAAAGGCATAACCGGTCTTATTCACAATTTCTTCACGATTCGGGAATAAAATATTGTAAAGGTTGATGTAAGAGAAGAAGTATCTCAGGCGAGTATCCCCAAGGGGGGAATTTCATGAATAATCAGGAGTCCATTCCGCCTCGCGGCGGTAAGTGGTTCGTTCTTTCAACAGTTCTGCTGGGCGCAACATTATCCGCTCTTGACATAAGCATAGTAAGCGTGGCCCTGCCTACACTTAAGAGAACGTTGAGTGTGTCGGTGGCGGGGGTCGAATGGGTCGTAATCTCCTACGTTCTGGCACTGGCCGTTTCCCTGCCGCTCTTCGGAAGGCTGTCCGTCAGATACGGCAGATCGAGGCTCTATACGTCAGGACTTGCGGTATTTTCTCTTGCCTCGCTGCTCTGCGCCATGTCGGCCACGGCCGGCATCCTGATCGCTTCGCGCGTCATCCAGGGTCTCGGGGCCGGGCTTTTGCAGGCTAACTCCGTCGCCCTGATCAGGAAAGAATTTCCGGCGAAGCAGAGGGGAAAGGCTGTCGGCATTCAGGGCGCTGTCCAGGCCGTTGCCATGGCCCTTGGTCCCGTCGTCGGCGGATTGCTGATATCTTCTGCGGGCTGGCGGGCCATATTCTACTTAAACGTGCCGATAGGCGCAGTCGGCGTAATCGCCGCCCTTTTCGTTCTTCCCCGTGACGCTAAAACCCGGGAGAGAATAAGAATCGACTATGCAGGGGCCGGATTTCTGGCCGCCGGACTTACGTTCCTGCTCCTGGCTCTCAACGTAACCTTTAACCTGGGATGGATCTCTCAGGCGGTCGTTGTATACTTTGCGGCTGCCGTCGTTTTGTTGTCTCTGTTCGCTCTTACGGAACTGCGGGTGGAAAACCCCCTCATAGACTTCAGGCTTTTCAAGAATGGGGCCTTCCTGGCCGGAAACATTGCCGGCATGTTGTCCCATTGCGTGCTGTTCGCGGTCATGTTTCTGATGCCGTTCTATCTCGAAAGGGTGGCAGGCTACGGGGTCCTGGTCACAGGCCTCCTCATTACACCCCTTCTCCTTGCCATGGGGGCGGTTGCGCCTTTGTCCAACCGCGTATCGGACAGGTACGGCCCGAGGATAATGACGACCGTGGGGATATTCATCTCGGCGGCCGCCTGCCTGGCGTTGCTGCTGGCAGGAGAATTTGCAGGAACAGCAGTATTGGCATGTATCATGACTTTCCTGGGTCTCGGAATGGGGCTGTTCACACCGTCGAATAACAGTGCGATTATAAGCTCCGCCACTGGCGGCAGCCTCGGCATGGCGGGCGACGTCTTGAACACGACGCGCTCACTGGGGCTGATCCTGGGGGTGAATATCTCGGGGGTTATGGTCACCGCGATTCAGCACGGATACCTGGCCGAAAAGGGATATGCCAATATTCACCATGTATTCAGTAACGGCATCATACCTCCTTCCATCAGGGACGGCGCTTTCATGCACGGATTCGTTGCAGTGCTGATAGTGCTTCTGGCA
This sequence comes from Candidatus Sulfobium sp., assembly GCA_037381085.1. Lineage (GTDB taxonomy): Bacteria > Nitrospirota > Thermodesulfovibrionia > Thermodesulfovibrionales > UBA6898 > JARRRD01. Next base: position 45,847 of record JARRRD010000009.1, on the reverse strand, counting down.
GTCGATGTCCTCTCGGCGTTACTTTCGGCCTTTAAGAAGGTGAAGACTTCAGAGATCATAGACCAGGAAGCGGTGGGGACAGCCGTTGTCTCTGCCGGCTTTTTCAACGGGTTCGGCAGGGAGAGCGCCGGAATGTCCATGTTCGTAACTCTCCTACTCTTTGCCGGACTGGCCGGCGTTTTTGCCTCCCCGGGGATGAGGGGCAGGACGGCCTTTCTTGCGGATAGCGGGCGAAGCGCTGCTCTTGACCGGTCCGGACAAGTTTCCGGTCATTTCCAGTCAGCAGAGGAGGCGGAGAACCTTGCTCTGGCATACTACGCGAAAAAATACGGTGACAGGGAAGTTTCGGTTGAAGTGAAAGCCGGCGATAACAACACCGAGGAAGCTTACATAAGGAAGAACGGGGTCCTGGTCACGAAACTCTCCATCCGGGGTAACAGGGTCATTGAAGAGCATACGGGCCAACGCGACTGGGTCTTTGATCTTCTTACGAATGTGAATTGATGCGACGCGGGACACAAAGAGCTCACGTCGTAAACCCTCTCCACCTGCCTTTTTCAAGTACCTCATTGGGACGGAAGAATTTCTTATAGGACATCCTTGAGATTTCTTCGATGTAAAATCCGAGGTAGTAGAACTGCTTTTTCATGGAAAGGGCGAGAGATATCTCCTGGAGTATGCTGAACACCCCAAGACTTCTGTCAAGACACTCCGGATCGTAATAAAAGTAGTTCGAGGAAAGGGAATCGGATCCCTCATCGACAATGCCGACGCCCACCAGCCTGCCGTCGAGGTAGTAATCCATTTCAATCGAGCCGGGATACCCGTAGTGCAGCCCCGCGAGAAGCTTTTCACAATCGGTAGTACTCTCTTCCTGTCCGTGTTTCTTCAGAAGATATTCTTTGTAAAGCCTGATTTTCTTATTGGTAATGGTGGGGAAGGGAGGGACCTTGACTCGTATCTCAGCGTCCTTTCTTAACGTTCTTTTTTGGCTCCTGCCCGGCCTGAACAACGCCGGCCTGATCCGTATCGGCCTGCATGACGTGCAGTTGCGGCACACATTCCTGTAAAGAATGTTCCCGAGTCGCCTGTATCCCCCGGCGAGAAACAGGTCGAAAATATTTACAGTGCCGGGCTCGGCGATGACACATTCGATTGAGGCCACCCTGCCGTCTTCAAGATAGGGACAGGGGAAATCTTCCCGGAATGAAGGCGATCGGCCGGCTTCATCTTTGTTCGCTGTCTCTATCTCCAGATCTTCTTCTCTCATCTGCTTTCCAGAAAATGTACCCGCTTTTATTTTAACCGCCATCTGTAAAAAAAGCCGTGGTCTCCAACAACAGCCGACATGAAATAAAGGGTGCATAAGGCATCACCGGATGGTAAAATGTCTTGACAATTTTTCCTTCCGTGATAAGGTTTAAAGAGGTGTTTTCGGATGAAAAGCGTTACGTCGGATACGACTCTTCTTTGGCCCATGGCCGTATATTTTGCGCTTACGCTGCTGGTCGTCGGGGGGATGCTCCTGATGTCCTATCTCCTCGGCCAGCGTCACCGGGAAAAGCAGACCGCCGAACCATACGAATCAGGTATCGCCTCTACCGGCACGGCGAGGATGCGTTTCGATGTGAAGTTCTACCTCGTGGCGATGTTCTTTGTGATCTTCGACCTGGAGTCGGTCTTTATCTTTTCCTGGGCAGTCTCTATACGTGAGACCGGGTGGACAGGTTATGCCGAGATGATCGTCTTCATCGGCGTTCTCATTGCCGCTCTCGGATACCTCTGGCGTCTCGGCGCCCTCGACTGGGGGACAGCAAAGCAGAGTAAGGAAACGAGAAGAGAAAGATTGAGGATAGGAAGGTAGAATGGACTGGAGCCTCGAAAAGACTTACTCTCCGAGACATGGGGGAAAATCCATAGAGGATGCCATAACAAGGTCGGTGCTGTTTACAAGGCTGCAGGAGTTTATCGCGTGGAACCGGAAAAACTCGATCTGGCCCTTCAATTTCGGTCTTTCCTGCTGTTACGTGGAAATGGCGACGAGCCTGACTAGCAAGTACGACATCGCAAGGTACGGAGCCGAAGTAATCAGGGGAACGCCACGTGAGGCAGACCTGATAATAATTGCAGGCACGGTATTCAAGAAGATCGCCCCGGTCATCAAGCGACTTTACGAACAGATGATGGAACCGCGCTGGGTTATCTCTATGGGTTCCTGCGCAAATTCCGGAGGCATGTACGACATATACAGCGTTGTGCAGGGCGTCGATTCCTTTCTCCCCGTGGATGTGTATGTGCCGGGGTGCCCTCCAAGGCCTGACGCCTTTGAGGAGGGGCTCCTCCTTCTCCGCGATGCTGTGGGAAAGGAGAGGCGCCCCCTGAGCTGGCTGGTCGGCCCGCAGGGTGTCGAGCGAGCCCCCATGGCTTCTCAAAGGGACCTCAAGAGAGCCGGGAGACAGAAGGCCCGCGAACTCCGCACTCCCGATGAGGTCTGAACCGTTCCGGCAGGGTCTTTCTGCAACCGAAGTCAGAACTGATGGAAAATAATACTGAAATAATATCCGATCTTCAAACCCGCTTCGGCTCAGACTCCGTAGCCGAACAGAAGACGGCCGACGGGATTCCGACGATCTGGGCGGACAAGGAGATTGTTTGCGGAATCCTTTCCTATCTCAAGACGGAGGCCGATCAGCCATACAAGATGCTCTATGACCTCACTGCCATAGACGAGCGGGCGCGAGTAAACCGCGAGGGCCAGCCCGAAAGCGACTTCACTGTTTTATACCACCTTCTCTCCTTCGACCGTAATGAAGATATACGCATCAAGGTCGCTTTAGAGGGGGAATACCCGTCGGTCAAGACGATAACAGGCATATGGCCCGCGGCGGGCTGGTACGAGCGCGAGGTATGGGACATGTTCGGCGTCACCTTCGAGGGTCATCCCCATCTCAGGCGCATACTGATGCCGCCGACCTGGAAGGGACATCCCCTGAGAAAAGAGCACCCGGCGCGCGCTACCGAAATGGAGCCTTTCCGGCTTCCCGAGGAGACCGAAATAGATGAGCAGCAGGCGCTGGAATTCACTCCGGAGGACTGGGGGATGAGGCGCAGTCATGAAGGCACGGATTTCATGTTCCTGAATCTCGGGCCACAGCACCCAGGCACCCACGGCCTCTTACGCATCATCCTTGAGCTCGACGGAGAGGAGATCAGGGACGCGGTCGTTGACATAGGCTACCATCACCGCGGGGCCGAAAAAATGGGGGAACGCCAGTCATGGCATTCTTATATCCCCTATACGGACAGGGTCGATTACCTGGGAGGGGTAATGAATAACCTGCCCTATGTCCTGGCCGTGGAGCAGCTTGCGGGCATAACGGTCCCTGACAAGGCAAAGGTGGCAAGGATCATGACGGCGGAACTGTTCCGGCTCGCAAGTCACCTGGTCTGGTACGGCACATTCGCCCAGGACGTGGGCCAGCTATCTCCGGTCTTTTTCACCTTCTATGACCGCGAGCGCATCTTCAGTATAATCGAGGCGGTCTGCGGCGGCCGCATGCACCCAAGCTGGTTCCGCATCGGCGGCGTGGCACAGGACCTCCCTGACGGCTGGGACAGGCTCGTCCGTGAGTTTCTCGACTATATGCCCGCCCGCCTGAAGGAATACGATAAGATGATCATGGCAAACCGCATACTGAAGGCAAGGACGCAGGGCATCGGGGCCTATACAATCGACGAGGCGGTCGAATGGGGGGTCACGGGACCCGGTCTCAGGGCCGCGGGGATGGAATGGGACTTCAGGAAGAAGAGGCCCTATTCGGGCTATGACCAGTTCGAATTCGACATACCTACGGCACAGCGCGGCGACTGTTACGACCGGGGCGTTGTGCGCATTGCGGAGATGCGTCAGAGTCTGCGTATCATCGAGCAGTGCCTGAAAAACATGCCTTCGGGACCACACAAGGCGGACCACCCCGTTGCGACGCCGCCGCTCAAGAAAGACACAATGCATGACATCGAAACACTCATCGAGCACTTCCTCGGCGTAAGCTGGGGACCAGTGGTTCCTCCCGGGGAGTCCTTCTTCGGCATCGAGGCCACCAAGGGCAATAACGGATACTATCTCATCAGCGACGGCAATACCGTTTCTTACAGGACGAGGATCAGGACACCATCTTACGCCCACATGCAGATGGTTCCTTTTATCAGCCGGGGCCTCATGGTAGCCGACCTCCTGGCCATACTGGGGAGTATCGATTTTGTCCTGGCGGATGTCGACAGATGAAGAACACTTTGTTTACCACTTACTACTTACTATTCATTACTTACTATTTACTGTCATGTTGACGGAAGAAGAAAGAAAAGAGATAGAGGAAGAGCTCAGGCAGTACGCGCAAAAGAGGGCCGCCTGCATCGAGGCCCTGAAGATCGTGCAGCGGCGACGGGGCTGGATATCCGATGAGATCGCCGATATTGCGGGGATGCTTGACATGTCCGTCGACGAACTCGATAACGTTGCAACCTTTTACAGTCTCATTTTCAGGAGACCTGTGGGAAGACACGTGATCCTGATCTGTGACAGTGTAAGCTGCTGGGTCACCGGCTACGACATCATCAGGGACCATCTCGGGAAACGGCTTGGCATCGGTCCGGGCGAGACAACGGCTGACGGCCGCTTTACCCTTCTTCCCACCGCCTGCCTCGGGGCCTGCGACGTTGCGCCGGCAATGATGATCGACGACGTGCTTTACGGAAATCTGACCGCGGAAAAGATAGACGATCTGCTTGCAAGACACGGCCATTCCCGGACAGAGAAAGGGGAAGACCTCTAATGGAACGCCCTTTGACCGAGCACATAATCCCCGGACGGGAGCCCATGAACGTCGCTGAATACGAGAAGGCCGGAGGGTACAGGTCGGTAAGGAAGGCTCTGAAAGGCATGGCGCCTAAGGAAGTCCAGGAAGAGGTTAAGAAATCGAACCTCCGGGGAAGGGGCGGAGCGGGCTTTCCCACGGGCCAGAAATGGAGTTTCGTACCCATGGGCGAGGACGCGCCCCGGCCCAGGTATATCGTCGTCAATGCCGATGAGATGGAGCCCGGGACCTTCAAGGACCGCATGCTTCTCGAAGGGAACCCACATGGAATGATTGAGGCTGTCATCGTAGCCGCCTATGCGATCCAGGCCGATATCGGTTACATCTTCCTCCGGTGGGCATACAAGGTCGCAGAAGAGCGCTTGCGGAGGGCCCTTGCCGAGGCCTATGAGAAGAAATATCTGGGGAAGAATATACTTGGATCGGGCTACAGCCTCGACCTTTATCTCCATGTGAGTGCCGGCCGCTACATATGCGGCGAGGAGACCGCCCTGTTGAATGCTCTGGAGGGAAAGAGGGCCATTCCCCGCGCAAAGCCGCCCTATCCGCAAGTGAGCGGATTATGGGGCAAACCTACTGTCGTCAATAACGTGGAGTCCTTCTATAATGTCCCCCACATCATCAATAACGGCGCCGACTGGTTCAAAGGGCTGAGCAGGTCCGATGACGGGGGCACGAAGCTCTATGGCGTAAGCGGCAATGTGAAAAAGCCCGGTCTATGGGAGCTTCCGATGGGGACCACGATCCGGGAGATCCTTGAAGACCACGCCGGAGGCATGCGGGACGGTTTCGGTTTCAGGGGACTTCTTCCGGGCGGGGTGTCGACGGATTTTCTTGTTGAGGAGCACCTCGACATCAACCTGGATTTTGACACGGTGCCGAATTACGGAAGCAGGATGGGCACCGGCACTATGATCATACTCGACGATAAGACATGCCCTGTGGGCATGGTCCTGAACCTCTCTGTCTTCTTCGCCCGGGAATCCTGCGGCTGGTGCACGCCCTGCCGCGAGGGCCTGCCATGGGTCGTCAAGATCCTTAATGCGATAGAGAGCGGCGAGGGCAGGGACGGGGACATCGAAAACCTGGAGCTTCACTGCAGGCTGCTGGGGCCGGGCCATACATTCTGCGCCCTTGCCCCGGGTGCGGTAGAGCCTCTCCAGAGTGCGATCAAGTATTTCAGGGAAGACTTCGAACGGCACATACGCGAGAAGGGCTGCTCTTGGAAGAGACGGGCATGACGGACAACTCTTGCAAATCCGGAAACGGCGGATGGCCACATAAGGCACAATATTCAGAAAATGATATCAAAAGGAAGAGCATTCTGCAATGAGTAGAGCAGTTAATAGCATTGACAGACTGGAAAGGGTAATCTTTGACCGGAAAACGGCGGTTAGATTTGCCAGAAAATCTCCCCTAACCCCTCTTTGCCAAAGAGGGGCAATTTCCTCCCTTTGGAAAAGGGAGGTTTGGGAGGGATTTTATGAATAATATTCTTATGCTCCGTTCCGTGCTTTCTGTTATGTGTCTTTTGTGGCTCAAGTGATCTTTTAAACATGGAAAAGATGGTCACTATATATATAGACGATAAAGCCTATGAGGTCGAGGAAGGGCAGGACCTGCTTAAGGCCTGTCTCTCCCTTGGTTTCAACATCCCCTATTTCTGCTGGCATCCGGCAATGCATTCCGTCGGTGCTTGCAGGCAGTGCGCGGTCAAGGTCTTCAGGGATGAAAAAGACAGGAAGGGAAAGATTGTCATGTCCTGCATGACTGCCGCGACAGAAGGCATCCGCCTCTCGATCGACGATCCCGAGGCGAGGCAGTTCAGGGCGAGTGTCATCGAGTGGCTGATGCTGAACCACCCACACGACTGCCCGGTCTGCGATGAGGGCGGCGAATGCCACCTCCAGGACATGACCGTAATGACCGGTCATATCTACCGGAGGACGAGGTTCAGAAAAAGGACCCACCGGAACCAGTACCTCGGACCCTTCATAAACCACGAGATGAACCGGTGCATCCAGTGCTACCGGTGTATCCGCTTCTATAACGATTACGCCGGCGAACGGGATTTTTCGGTTTTTTCGGCCCATGATTCAGTCTATTTTGGAAAGCATGAGGAGGGCGTCCTCAGGAGCGAGTTCAGCGGCAACCTTATCGAGATCTGCCCCACCGGGGTATTTACCGACAAGACCCTCAAGAGCCATTACACCCGCAAGTGGGACCTCCAGACAGCGCCTTCCGTCTGCGTACACTGCGGTCTGGGGTGTAACACCATACCGGGCGAGAGGTACGGTACGCTTCGCAGGATACTCAACCGTTATAACGGCGATGTGAACGGCTATTTCCTCTGTGACCGCGGCCGCTTCGGCTACGGGTTCGTCAACAGCGACACCAGGATCAGGAAACCCCTGTTGAACATCCATAAGGACACGCCCGGCGGCCCCGCTTCGAAAGAGGAAGCCCTTGAATATATATCGAAGATACTTCACTTCGGGGCGCGGGTCATCGGCATCGGCTCCCCGAGGGCCTCGATGGAAGCGAATTTCGCCCTCCGTTCTCTCGTTGGTCCCGAGAACTTTTATCAGGGTCTTTCGGAAAAAGAGCATGAGACGATCTCGGAGATAGCAGGTATAATGCAGAAGAGTCCGGCCCGCTCCCCTTCTCTTCACGATGTCTCGATGGCCGACTCGGTATTCCTCCTCGGTGAGGATGTATCCAACACCGCGCCGATGCTGGCCCTTGCCCTGAGGCAGTCCGTGCGCAGGAAACCGATGGAGATCGTCAGGCAACTGCGCATACCCGAATGGAACGACGCGGCAGTCCGTGAAGCGATCCAGGACGGAAAGGGGCCTCTCTTTATCGGCTCGACCTGCGACACGAGGATAGACGACATCGCGGCCGGGATTCATCACGCCCCGCCTGAAGACTTGGCCCGCCTGGGTTTCGCCGTTGCCCACGAGATAAAGAAAGACCTCCCTGCAGTCGATGATCTGCCGAAGGAAACATCGTCTCTGGCCAGAAGGATAGCCAGGGCGCTGAAGACGGCTGAACGGCCCCTTATAGTTTCCGGCACGGGATGCGGAAGCAGGGAAGTCATCCGTGCCGCGGCGAATGTGGCGTGGGCATTATGCGAAGGCGGGAAGGAGGCCGGGCTTTGTTTCGTCGTGCCCGAGTGTAACAGTCTCGGTCTCGGACTCATGGGAGGCGAAGGTCTCGAGGGGGCGGTAAGGAGGGTAATCGACGGGACTGCCGATTCTGTCATCGTTCTTGAAAACGATCTCTACAGGAGGATGGAGGCGGATAAGCTGGACAGGTTCTTCGGGCCGGACAGTCATGTAATAGCCATAGACCATTACCTGAACAGGACGACCTTCAGGGCCGACGTGGTGCTCCCGGCGGGCACCTTCGCCGAAAGCGACGGATCGTTTGTCAATAACGAGGGGCGGGCCCAGGGCTTCTATCAGGTCTTCATCCCCGGGGGGGACATGCAGGAGAGCTGGCGCTGGATACGCGACATGATGGTCTGGACAAGGAGAGAGGCGGCGGCGGATTGGAAAGGGCTTGATGACGTGAGGAAGGCCATGGCGGCCGACATGCCCCTTTTCAGGCCTGCCGACGGGATCGCCCCCGGCGCGGGGTTCCGAATCGCCGGGCAGCGGGTCCCCAGACAGCCCCACCGCTTCAGCGGCAGAACGGCCATGCATGCCGATGTGAGCGTCCATGAACCCCGGCCGCCTGAAGACCCGGACTCCCCGCTCTCCTGGTCCATGGAGGGCTACGCCGGGAGACCGCCTTCACCCCTGATACCGAGGTTCTGGGCTCCGGGATGGAACTCGGTACAGTCCGTAAACAAGTTCCAGAGCGAGGTGGGAGGACCGCTGGCAGGGGGCAACCCGGGACGGCGCCTGATCGAACCGGAAAAGGAAGGAGAGGCGCATTACTTCATGAAGGTTCCTTCTCCTTTCGAAGAGAAAGAGGGGAAACTTCTCGTTCTGCCCTGTTACCATATCTTCGGGTCCGAAGAGCTGAGCGCAAGGTCTCCCGGAATCTCCGGTCTCGTGCCGGGGCCGTATGTAGGGTTGAATGCCGAAACGCTGGACCACCTTGAGATTCAGGACGGCGACGAGGTGGAAATAAAGATAGGGTCACAGACCCTTTTATTAAGGGCCGAAAGGATGCCGTCCCTGCCGGCCGGTACGGCTGCCCTGCCCACCGGTCTGCCGGGACTCGAAGGCGTTGCTCTTCCCTACCGGGGAAGGCTGAAAAAAGGCGGGAAAAGAACGGGTGCTCATGAATGAAACGTTGAGGTCGATATTCATTATCATATTCGTTCTGGGCGCCACCCTCACCATCGGCGGAGGGCTCATATGGCTCGAGCGTCGCCTTCTCGGCCTCTGGCAGGACAGGTACGGTCCAAACCGGGTCGGTCCTTTCGGCCTGCTGCAGGTGCTGGCCGATATGGTAAAGATCCTCGCGAAGGAAGACTGGACTCCCCCCTTCGCGGACAAGCCCGTCTTTATCATAGCCCCGGCAATCGTTGTGATAACGGTGCTCATGGCCTTTACGGTTGTCCCTTTCACCTCCGTGATCAAGGTGGCCGACATCAACGTGGGACTTCTCTTCTTTCTCGCCATGTCCTCCCTGGGCGTTTACAGCGTTGCCTTGGGCGGATGGGCATCGGCAAGCAAGTACTCCCTCCTGGGAGGCCTGCGGGCAGCGGCCCAGATGCTCAGTTACGAGGTCTTCATGGGGCTCTCTCTCATGGGCGTGGTGATGATCGCGGGTTCCTTCAATCTAACGACCATCGTCAATGCACAGAAAGGACTATGGTTCTGCATCCCGCAGTTTTTCGGAATGGTAGTCTTTTTCATTGCGGGGATTGCCGAGACCCACAGGCTGCCCTTCGACCTGCCCGAGGCCGAGAGCGAGCTTGTGGCGGGCTTTCATTCGGAATATTCGGCGATGAAGTTCGGGCTGTTCTTCGTGGGCGAATATCTGGGCGTCACACTCATATCAGCCCTGATGGCGGTCCTTTTCTTCGGGGGTTGGCTGGGACCCTTCCTGCCCCCGCTGGTCTGGTTTTTCATCAAGACCTTTGTATTTATATCCCTGTTCATACTGCTCAGGGCCGCTCTTCCCAGACCGCGCTACGACCAGCTCATGGCCTATGGATGGAAGGTGCTGCTTCCGCTTTCCCTTTTGAACCTCGTGGTGACGGCCACGATAATCCTGGCGGCGGGCTAGAAAATGTTTCTCAATAGCAAGACATTTGAACCTGTCTCAAGATTGAAATTTTATGTTATCCGCTTTTTATGTCATTCCGGCTTGTCCGGAATCTTTCTTCGCCTTTCCTTCGCAAAAGCGTATATACAGAAAGATTCCCGACTCGTTCCACTTGCGGGAATGACACATATAAGCATTTTCGGCTCAATGACGATGAGTGGTTTTTCCAAGGTCCTATGAAAGCGATTGGGAACGCATTAGACTGGAGAATGAATAAATGTTCAGCATCTTAAGGACAATCTGGTCGGTATTTATGCATATGTTCCGGAAGAGGGTGACGATACAGTATCCCGAGGAGAAGCCCTATCTTCCGCCACGCTGGAGGGGGAGGATCATCCTTTCGCGGGACCCCGACGGTGAGGAGCGCTGCGTGGCCTGCTATCTATGTGCAGTGGCATGCCCCGTTGACTGCATCTCTCTCCAGGCGACCGAGGACGAGTACGGGAGAAGATATCCCGAATTTTTCCGGATAAATTTTTCGCGCTGCATATTCTGCGGTTTCTGCGAGGAAGCCTGCCCGACCTATGCGATCCAGCTGACGCCGGATTTCGAGATGTGCGAATACAACAGGCAGAGCCTGGTTTACGAAAAGGAAGACCTGCTCATAAGCGGTCCGGGGAAGTACCATGATTACAATTTCTACCGTGTGGCAGGGTTGTCGGTAAAGGGAAAGGACAAGGGCGAGGCCGAAAACGAGCAGCCTCCCGTCGATGTCAGGACCCTGATGCCGTAGGAGACGATAATGGAAACGCTTTTTTACATATCTTCCGTCATAGCGGTCATCGCGACGTTCATGGTCATGGTAAAAAAGAATGTGGTCCACGCACTTCTCTACCTCGTCGTCTCACTTCTTGCGGTGGCCCTTGTCTTTTTCGTCCTGGGGGCCCCGTTTATTGCGGCGCTCGAAATCATTATCTATGCGGGGGCGATCATGGTCCTGTTCGTTTTCGTGGTCATGATGCTGAATCTCGGCTCCAAAGATGCGGAGAGAGAAAGCGAATGGCTGACGGCGGAGACCTGGGCAGGACCGGTGATACTGGCTGCCGTGCTCCTGGGAGAGGTCATCTTCATCCTGCTCCACAGGACCGGCCCCCCGTTCAGCCCGGAAATTGTCGGGTCCAGGCAGGTAGGCGTAGCCCTGCTGGGTCCCTATCTCCTCGGAGTGGAGCTTTCCTCCATCCTTCTCCTTGCAGGACTTGCCGGGGCTTACCACATCGGCCGCCATTTTGAAGATGAGGGACGGGGAGGTGGAAGGCCATGATATCAATACCGATGGAATACGGGCTGACACTCGCCGGGATTCTTTTCGCGTTCGGCCTGGCCGGGGTCCTCATGCGAAGAAACGTCATCTTTATCCTCATGTCCATCGAGATCATGCTGAACGCTGCAGGGCTGGCCTTTGTGGTGGCCGGGTCGAAGTGGCACCAGGCCGACGGCCAGATCATGTTTATATTTATCCTCACCATGGCTGCCGCCGAGGTCTCGGTGGGGCTTGCACTGGTGCTCCGGTTCTATCACAGGTTCAAGACACTCGATGCCGATGAGGCAAGCAGGATGAGGGGGTGACGATAATGCTCGAACTCCTGTGGCTGATTCCGTGCCTGCCCTTTGCCGGTTTTCTCGTGCTGGCACTGGCCGGGAAGAGACTGGAGGGCCGGGCCGTCGCCCTTGTCGGTGTGGGGTCGGTGGCCCTGTCGGCCATACTCTCCGTCATGGTCGCAGTGGATTTCATGTCAGCTCCGCCTCCCGGGCATTTCTATACACAGACCCTCTGGCAATGGCTTGACGTGGCCGGTCTTTCGCCCGGTATAACCTTCTATCTCGATGCCTTGTCTCTCGTAATGATGCTCGTCGTAACGGTGGTTGGATTTCTTATCCATCTGTATTCTTCAGAGTTTATGGAGGAAGACGAGGGGTACAGCCGCTTCTTCGCCTATATGAACCTCTTCGTGGGTTCCATGCTCGTCCTTCTGCTTGCTCAAAACCTCCTTCTCTTCTATCTTGGCTGGGAAGGCGTCGGGCTCTGCAGCTATCTTCTGATAGGGTTCTGGTATAAAGACCCGAAAAACGGCTATGCCGCCCGAAAGGCCTTCGTGGTCACCAGGGTCGGCGATGCCGCCATGGCAGTCGGTCTCTTTCTGCTCTATAACAATCTGGGGACACTGCAGATCCAGGAGCTGATGGAGAAGGCACACCAGAGCTGGTCACCGGGGTCGCTGTTGCCTGTAGCTGCGGCCGCGCTCATCCTGGGCGGGGCCGTGGGAAAGTCAGCGCAGCTTCCCCTCCAGACCTGGCTGCCGGACGCGATGGCAGGTCCTACCCCCGTGAGCGCCCTTATACATGCGGCAACGATGGTTACGGCCGGTGTTTATATAATCGCCCGGACCCACATCCTTTTTGAGCTGGCCCCTCCTGTGCTCGCGGCAGTGGCGGTCATCGGGGCACTGACGCTGCTCCTTTCCGGTTTCAGCGCCATCACCCAGAAGGACATCAAGAGGGTATTGGCCTATTCGACGATAAGCCAGATAGGATACATGTTCCTCGCACTGGGAGTGGGTGCATGGTCGGCCGCCATATTCCACTTCATGACCCATGCATTCTTCAAGGCCCTCCTCTTCCTCGGCGCGGGGGTGATCATCCACGGGCTCCACCATGAGCACGACATGTTCAAGATGGGCGGGCTGCGCAGGCAACTGCCCGTTACCTTCTGGACGTTCCTCATCGCTTCCGCATCCCTGAGCGCCATCCCGCTTGTTACGGCCGGCTTCTTCAGCAAGGACCAGATATTGTGGCTGGCGTGGTCATCGGGAAGGGGCAGCAAATGGCTTTGGGCGGCGGGCATTGTCGGCGCCCTGCTCACCTCCCTCTATACCTTCAGGATGGTCTTCATCACCTTCTTCGGCGAGGCCCATTCGGAGGTAAGCAAGAAGCCCGGAACCCGCATGCTCATTCCCCTGGTCGTGCTGGCTTTCCTGTCCGTCACGGGAGGCTATATCGAGCTGCCTGCCATCATGGGAAACGTTACGATTTTTTCGGGATTCATGCATACCGCGCTCCCTCCTGTAAAGCCGCTCAGCGGAGAGCATATGGAATGGATACTGGAGATAATAGCTGTTGTTGTCTCCCTGGGTGGAGTCTTTTTCGCATGGCTCTTCTTCCTTTGGATGCCGGGCCTCTCAGCACGGCTCGCCCGTACCTCGCCCGGCATGCTTCTGCACCGTTTCTGGTTTTCGGGATGGGCCTTTGACTGGCTTTATGACGTGCTCCTCGTGAGGCCCTTCATCTGGCTGGCACGTATCAACAAAGACGATTTCATAGACCTGATCTATACGGGTATAGCCTGGTACAACCAGGCAATGAACAGTATTCTGAGCCTTACTCAGAACGGCAAGGTCAGGTTCTATGCGATGGGCATCGCCCTCGGGGCGATCATAACCATAGCTATTGCGGTGCTGCGATGATACTGCTATTGTTTATTATCATCCCCCTTCTGGGCGGACTTTTCGCCTGGCTCTTCGGGCGCCGGAGCGACCCGGCAGCGCGGTGGATTTCTCTCGTCTCCCTTCTGATAGAGCAGGCACTCGTGGTCCTGCTATGGTTCCGGAATCCGGCCGCCGGCATCGGCCCGGGGGCATGGTTTGCCGACCTTCACTCGTCCTGGATCCCGCAGCTGGGCATAAGTTTCCATCTTGCGATGGACGGCCTTAGTCTCCTCATGGTAAGCCTCACCGCCTTTCTGGGTATCATGTCCGTTGCGATATCCTGGACGGAGATCAGGGAGAGGGTGGGCTTCTTCCACCTCAATCTCCTTTTCATACTCGCAGGCATAAACGGTGTTTTCCTGTCGATGGACCTTTTTCTCTTCTACTTCTTCTGGGAGCTCATGCTGGTCCCGATGTATTTCCTCATAAGCATATGGGGGCACGAAAACCGGACCTACGCTGCGATCAAGTTCTTCATATTCACCCAGCTTAGCGGCCTTCTCATGCTCCTCTCGATCCTGGGCATCTATTTCGTCCATGCCCGTAACACCGGTGTCTACACGTTCGACTATTTCCGCCTGATTGGAACTTCCATGACGCCGGCCGTCTCCTTCTGGCTGATGATGGGCTTCTTCATTGCCTTCGCCGTCAAGCTCCCCGCAGTCCCATTCCACACATGGCTGCCCGACGCCCACACGGAGGCGCCGACAGCCGGGAGCGTGGTCCTTGCCGGCCTCCTCCTTAAGACCGGGGCGTACGGACTCATCCGCTTTCTTGTGCCCCTCTTCCCTGCCGCCGCCCGAAGTCTCGCCCCGGCTGCGATGATACTGGGGGTGATCGGAATCCTTTACGGCGCAGTGCTCGCTTTTGGGCAGCGGGACCTCAAGAGGCTCGTCGCCTACACGAGCGTCAGCCACATGGGCTTTGTCCTCCTGGGCATCTTCGCCTGGAACGACCTTGCCCTTCAGGGCACTGTCCTTCAGATGATCTGCCACGGCATCAGCACAGGGGCGCTCTTCATGCTCGTCGGTGCGCTCCAGGAACGCATCCACACCCGCGACATGGATGTCATGGGCGGCATGTGGGAGAGTATACCCCGCATGGGGGCCGTGGTCCTGTTCTTCGCTCTCGCATCTCTGGGACTGCCCGGTCTGGGGAATTTCGTGGCCGAGTTCCTCGTGCTGCTTGGATCATACAAGGTGAGCGTGATCATGACCTCTTTTGCCGTGACCGGTCTTGTTTTTGCGACGGTCTATTCCCTCTGGATTGTCCAGCGGGCCTTTCACGGCGAGAAAAGAAGGGAGTGGACCATATCAGATTTATCTCTCAGAGAGATGGCGGTCATGTTCTTTATGATAGTATCTCTGGTCTGGCTGGGCCTCTATCCCCGGCCCGTCATCGACACTGCCAGACCCGCAATTACAGGCCTCATGCAGAGCGCAACGTCAATGGAGGCGCCGGCTGCCATGGCGAACGGCAGTGGAAACAACGGAGGCACGGCAAGTCAGGCGGTCATGAATTCCGGCATTCGGGAGCTGATGGAATGAACCTTGCTGAACTCTATGCATTTTCGCCATTTATTGTGCTGTCGGCTACATCCATAGTCGTCATGCTCGGTATCGCCTTCTATCGCAACCACGTCGTGACGAACCTTGTGACACTCCTGGGACTCGCCGTTTCTTTTCTCGTCCTCCCTATGGTCGCATCATGGATTCCAAGGCAGGTAACGCCGCTCATTATCGAGGACCGCTACGCCTTCTTTTATTCCGGGCTGATCCTTGCCTCAACGTTCCTGACGGCCATGCTGTCCTACGACTATCTGGAAAAACTCCCCGGCGATCCGGAGGAGTACTATCTTCTCCTCATCCTTGCGGCCTTCGGGTCCGTCATACTCGTGGCGAGCAGCCATTTCGCTTCATTTTTCCTGGGGCTGGAGATCCTCAGCGTATCGCTCTATGCGCTCATCGCCTACCCCCGGGGCATGACACGGAATATCGAGGCGGGGATCAAGTATCTCGTCCTGGCGGGGCTTTCCTCCGCCCTGCTCCTCTTCGGCATGGCCCTGGTTTATGCCACGACCGGCACGATGGAATTCGCCCGGCTGGCGTCGCAGGCCTTTGATACCGGGGGACCCATCTTTCTCGGCGGTACGGCGCTTATCATTGCTGGCGTGGGCTTCAAGCTTGCCGTAGTACCGTTCCACATGTGGACACCCGATGTTTACGAGGGTGCGCCGGCCCCGGTGACGGGTTTCATCGCTACCGTGTCCAAAGGGGCGATGTTCGCGCTGCTCCTGCGGTATTTCATCGGGGTCGACGTGATATCTCACCGCTCCCTGTTCCTTGTCTTCGCGGTAATTTCGGTCGCCTCGATGTTCGTGGGGAACCTGCTCGCTCTTCTCCAGAAAAACGTCAAAAGGATACTCGCCTATTCCTCGATCTCTCACCTGGGCTACCTGCTCGTTGCCTTCCTCGCCGGCGGTGCCTTCAGGGTGGCCGCCGTCACCTATTATCTGGTCGCCTACTTCATAACCACACTGGGAGCCTTCGGAGTGATCACCGTCCTCTCAGGGAAGGAGAGAGAGGCCGAAGACATCGAAGGTTATCAGGGCCTGGCGAAGGAACGGCCTTGGCTGGCAGCCGTTTTTACTGCGATGCTTTTTTCACTTGCGGGCATCCCGCTTACGGCGGGGTTCTTCGCGAAATACTACGTACTCCTGGCCGGGGTTGGTTCAGCTCTGTGGTTTCTGGTCATTATCATGGTAATAAACAGCGCGATAGGTCTTTACTATTATCTCCGCATCATCGTTGCCATGTACGGGCATGCCGGGGAGAAGAGACATTTCATAGAAGAAGGGATGTCCATAACAGGGGGTTTTGTGCTCTTCGTTCTCACTTCTCTGCTGGTATGGTTCGGTGTTTATCCGGGTCCGCTGGTGGAGTTCATACAGAAGACGGCGGCGCTGCTGGGATAAAGGAGCCAATCCGCAAATGATCCCCCCTTTCGTTCAGGGATACCTCGCCGCCGGACGGCAGGTTTCAGGCAACTACCTCCATGAACGCCTCCACCACGGCTGCGTCGAATTGGGTCCCCGTCTTCTTCCTGATTTCATCTATCGCATCTTCCCTTTTCAACGCCGCCGCAGGCCTTATGAATGCGTTCGTCTTTGTAGCTATGGTACGATCGGACAATTGCCCTCCCGTCGACATGATCCAGGGGCCAGCAATGAGGTCGTCTTTTTATACCTTGCCGTCCTGGTGTGTTGCGTATATCTCTTCAAAGACGGGGGCGACTTCGCGAAATGCCTCCAGTACCGCGGGGTCGAAGTGGCACGGGAGCGTTCTTCCGTCACCTTCGGTGATTATACTGAACGCCTGCCCATGCCCCAAGGCCGACTTGTACGGTCTTTTGCTCATCAGGGCGTCGTATTGATCGCAGAGGATGATTATCCTGCCCTCGATCGGGATGTGCTCGCCCTTAAGTCCCTGAGGGTATCCCGAACCGTCCCACCTCTCGTGATGATTCAGCGCGATGATAGCCGCCTTCTTTATATCCGGATGATCGGAGCCTGCCAGCATGCTGGCTCCGATCGTAGTGTAAGACTTCATTACCTCGAATTCCTCTTTGGTAAGCGGTCCCGGCTTGAGCAGAATACTGTCCGGAATGCCGATCTTACCGATGTCGTGCATTGAGCTCGCAAAGGTGATGGACTCTACAAATGACACAGGCATATCGAGAGCCTCTGCGATCTTGTTGGCGTAAAGTCCTATTCTGGATATGTGGGCGCCCGTCTCGGTGTCCCTGAATTCGGCTATTGCCGTAAGCCGCTGTACGAGTTCCCTGCTCATGCTCTTCACCATGGAGACGGCATCGGTAAGTTCCCTTGTCCTCTTTGCCACCGTCTCCTCTAGGGTCTCCTTGTAAGATCTTTCCATCTGAAGCAAGCTGTAGTACCTGAGGGCTTTTCTTATGGAATGCACCAGGTAACCGAAGTCGAAGGGTTTGGTAATGAAATCGAAGGCGCCTCTCTTTATTGCATCTACGGCAACATCCAGGTCCGCATAGGCGGTCATCAGAATGACCGGAACGTCTCCGTTGTAAGAATGTATGATATCGAGAAGGTCCATTCCGGTCAACACGGGCATCCTGATGTCCGTCAGTACCATGCCGGGCTTGATTTCGCCCAAAAGTGACATCGCCTCTTTGGCGTTGGTAAAGGAAAAGACCTGAAAGCCAAGCTCGGCAAGATATCTGGAGACGGAATCCAGCAAATAGGCGTCGTCGTCGATCACAAAGATGACCGCACCGTTGCCCCCACCTGCGACCGGGTACGGCCTCAGCAGTTTATTTCCTGTCTTCCGGCGACCGTCTTCGTATGTCATAAACACTACATACCGCCTTTATTATCATCAATTGACAGTCTGAAATCAATCATGGAATCCCTGATTTTCGGGTTCGCAATCCCCGATCCGCCAACGCCACGTAAGCACCTGGTTTTCTAAGAAAACTTCCTCCTTCTCTTGTCGTCATACATACACTTGTCAGCACGGGCAATAAGCTCGTCGATCGCCGATGGAGCTTCCGGATCATAATACGCGAGCCCGACGCTAACTGAAACAGTGTATTTCAAACCTTTTCCCGAGTTATAAATGTCGAGGTTCTTCCGCAGGCGCTCCACAACAATATCGACATTATCGCCTTTGGTTCCGATGGGAACGACTGCAAATTCATCTCCGCCGAGACGTGTAATAATGTCGGAGTTTCGGTACGTTGACTGCAGAATCCGGGCAAATTCTCTGAGCACGTGGTCGCCTTCAATATGGCCGAAAGTATCGTTTATCGCCTTAAACCCGTCCAGGTCCGCATATAGAAGGTATATCCCTTTCCCGAGCCTGTTCGCCATTTTCAGTTCCTGTTCAACCAGCGCATAAAACCCGCGCCTGTTGTAAAGTCCCGTGAGTTCGTCGGTAAGAGAAAGGCTGCGCAGTTCGTCCTCCATCTCTTTTCTCTCAGTGATGTCCTTGAAGTCCTCGACGATCCCCGTTATTTCACCGTCATGCCCGCGGAACGGCGCCGCAAAAACCAGGCACGGAAATCGTCCGCCGTCCATCCGCGATTTCTCCGACTCGTACTGGAGCACTGCTGCCTCCCCGCTCGAAATAAGAGTAAGAGGACAGCGGGCAGTGTGACACTCCGGGCCCGGAAATTTCTCATAACATTTTATTCCGGCCACAGATTCACCTTTCAAGCCGAACATTGCAAGAAACGTCTTATTCACCTTCTGGACCCTAAAATCCTTGCCGATCACGCACATCCCGTCGGCAGCGGTGTTGAATATCTGGTCGAGCTCCGTATAGGCCAGTCTGGCCGCTCTCTCGGCCACCTTCCGTTCGGTAATGTCCCTGAAGTACTCGATGACGTGCGACGCCTCTCCTTCCTCCGCAAGTATCGGATACGTGTATATCTGATACCAGGTCTCTATACCATCTTGCACTATGGACCGCTCGCTCGCACATGGATCGCCGCTAAGAAAGGTTTTTGACACAGTACAGTCGCTGCAGACATCGCTTTTCTGATAGAGAATCTCGTGGCATTTCCTCCCGATCAAAGCCTCCAGCGGGATGTTTATCATCGTAGAATAGGTCTCATTAGCCCGGGTGATTCTGTAATCCCTGTCCACGATGATGAAGGGGTCGTGGATACTGTCAAATGCGGTGTTGATGAATTGCTCGGACCTCTGCAGCTTTTCCTCCAGCCGCTTGCGTTCCTCGATTTCAGCGACAAGGGAGTCGCGGGAAACAGTCGTTTTTTCCAGGTCTTCGGCCATTTGGTTAAAGGTCCCGGCAAGCTGACCGATCTCGTCCTCTCCCGCTACAGGAACCCTTTGATGAAAATCGCCTCCGGCTATTCTCTTCATGTTTCTTGCAAGCAATGAAACCGGCCTGTGCACAAGGCGCCATACAAAGAAGAACATGACTATCGAGGTCACACAGAGGAACACAACAGCAAAGACGGTTGTATGCAGGGTCTGTGTCCAGATACTGCTTTGGACTCCCTGGAGGGAAACGTCGGTCCGGAGGGTTCCGAGTATCCTTTCATCTTTCTTGTGGACATGACAGGCGGCGCTGGCACACGTAGGTTCGTTGTAAATCGGGTCGGAAAATGTCAGGAACTCTCTCCCTTTCCGGTCTTCGTAGATCTTCCAGGGACTGCCCGGTCCGGACGCTCGAAATGCCTTACCCGCTGTTGCGCCGCCCGGGATTCCTGCAGACATCGAGCCGATATACTCATTTATTTCAGCGGGCTTCGACGAGAAGAAGATCCTGCCCCGGTTGTCAAAGATTCTAATTGATTTGACATTCCTTTGAGCGCCGATATTTTCGATTACACGCTGTATGGATTCGCGGTGGGCGGCGAGCATCGCATGATGGAGACTTTTTTGGATAAGGTCGGAATAGGAGGAGGTATAGTCGACGGCATTCTTCATGAGGGCGTTTCTTTCGGATCGTATAATGGCATACCATGAAATACCGCATTCCAACAGAATGAGCAGGCTTATGGTAGCAATGAGGTTGCCCGCAATAGATCTTTTCTTACAGAAGACCCGGTCCGTCATGTATGTCACCCCGCAAAAAGCATACCGGACAAGCCGACTGGAACTATTATTCTCCCCTTTGGAGACGTGAAGTAACCGTCGTTCTTCGACAGACCATCTGCGGAGTTACCATAATGGTGACAATTTATGGCACAACCTGCATGGAATTAGTACAGGACGCCTGCCAACAATAACGATAGCCATGGAAATCTTAGAAACGGATCGAACCTTTTTGATGAATCCTGCGATACGCTGTCCTTTATTTAAGGTCTGAAACACCTCGTTTTTGTAAAGCAGGCCCTCGCGTGAGTTATTGATAATAGCCCTGTAGCCGATATCAGTCCTGTCGCCGATCAACAATTTCACGCCCTGGCCTTCCTGAAATTCGGCCGGTCCCTCATCAGAATGCTTGTCCACCATCGGGGGAGCAGCGTTGCGGTCTCTCTTATCGGAAAGTCTTCCCATGATCCTCCCCCTGCCGGCTTTCATGTATCCCCCTACGCACAAAGAATCTCCTTTACGCGCCCAACCCCGCCGCTTTCAAGGCGTACCTTGATCCCGTGGGAATGGGTCGGTGAACTGGTCAGGATATCTCTTACGACCCCCTCCGTCAGTTTTCCTGTCCGCTGGTCCTTTTTCAGTACGATCGAAACACGAAGTCCCGGTCTTACGTCGCATCTCCTCGTTCCATCCATGCCTTAACCTCCTGCCGAAGCCCCAATATTTCTTACTCCCGTCCTTTCGGGATGGATTCCAGCAACTCCCAGCGCTCATATGCCGCAGAGATCTCCCGGTCGAGTTCCCCGATCCTCGCCTTTATGGCGGGGATCCTGCTCCCGTCCCGTCTGTAGAAGTCGGGGTCCGCAAGGGTCCCATAGAGGGCAACCCGCTCGGCTTCCATGGGTTCGATCACCGCAGGCAGCGCTTCGAGCTCCTCTTTCTCCCTGAATGTCAGGGTGCGCAGACGCTCCCGCTGCGGCCGGGACTTTTCCGGCTTCTCCTTCTTTGTCGCCCTCTCCGTACCTCCAGGGGGTGAGACACTGCGCTGCCGCAGCCAGTCTTCATAACCTCCCACATATTCGACGAGCCTTCCGTCGCCTTCAAACACTATCGTGCTGGTGACGATGTTATCGAGAAACTCCCTGTCGTGGCTCACCAGGAGGATGGTGCCCCGGTATTCCATCAGCATCTCTTCCAGGAGTTCCAGGGTGTCGGCATCCAGATCGTTCGTCGGCTCATCCAGTACCAGCACATTCGAAGGCTTCGTGAAAAGCTTTGCCAGAAGCGCGCGGTTTCTCTCGCCGCCGGAAAGGACCTTTACAGGCGACAGTGATCTTTCCGGGGGAAAAAGGAAATCTTCAAGGTAGCCGATTATGTGCCTCGTCCTTCCGTTGACCGTCACGTTGTCATGTCCGTCTCCAATGTCATCCCTCACAGATTTTTCGTCGTCCAGCTGCGCCCGGTGCTGGTCGAAATAGGCGACTTCGAGGCGGGTACCCGTGCGCACGGAACCGCAGAGGGGCGGGACGGAGCCGAGCAGGATATTGAGAAGGGTCGTCTTCCCCGAGCCGTTGGGGCCGATAATGCCGATCTTGTCGCCTCTCATTATGACCGTGGAGAAATCGCGGATTACGGGCCGGCCCTCATAGCCATGCCCCAGCCCTTTGGCCTCAAGAACCAGCCTGCCGGACCTTTCGGCCTCGTTCAGTCTCATCTCGGCAGATCCTGTCTGTTCACGCCTTGCCGACCGTTCCCTCCTCAACTCCTTCAATGCCCTCACCCTTCCTTCGTTACGGGTGCGGCGGGCCTTGATTCCCTGCCGGATCCAGGCCTCCTCCTGCGCGAGTTTCCTGTCCAAGAGTGAGTTGTGAACGGCCTCTGCATCGAGCTCCGCCTGCCTTCTGGCCAGGTAGGTCTTGTAATCGCCCGGCCAGTCGGTGACCCTCCCGCGGTCGAGTTCGATTATGCGCGTTGCGAGCGTCCGGAGAAATCTGCGGTCATGGGTGATAAAGAGTATGGCGCCACGGAATTCAAGGAGAAATTCCTCTAGCCAGCCAATCGATTCGATGTCGAGATGGTTCGTCGGCTCATCGAGAAGCAGAAGGTCAGGTCCGCTCACCAGCGCCCTCGCAAGAAGGACCCTCCTTTTGTAGCCGCCTGAGAGCCCGGCAGCAACAGCGTCAGGGTCCAGCCCAAGGCGGGAAAGGACCGTCTCGACCCGCTGCTGCAAATGCCACCCGCCCGAGGACTCGATAAGATGCTGCACCCGTTCGAGGTCCGCGATAATGCCGGGGTCGTCCCCCAGGGCAAGGCTGAGGCCCAGGGAGCGATATTCGGAGAGCAGGTCGACGATGCCGCCGAGTCCTTCAGAAACGGCGTCGAATACAGTTCCGGGCATATCACGCGGCACTTCCTGTTCGAGAAACGCCACCCGCACGCCTCTTGCCCTTATGATCTCGCCTGAGTCAGGGGCGAGCCCGCCGCTCACGATCTTCATAAGCGTGGATTTGCCCGCCCCGTTTCTGCCGACAAGGCAGACCCGTTCCCCGCTCTCGACCTGCAGCGTAACACCTTCGAGCAGCTCGGGGCCGCCGAAGGCGATCCTTACGTCTTGCAGACTCACCAATGCCAAATTTCACCTCGAAGATACAGGATCAGGAAATCCATCACGACCTGCGCTATTGAAGCATATAAAGTCAGGGCAGCGCGGACCACAGGTTATGGGATGCAGTCGGTTTCACGGCCCTCCGGGATCACTAAAAAGTGGACACCACCACGAAAAGTTATCTGCAATAATTCAGCCTTCGGCTTTCAGAAGAGGCGAGAAAAGGCCGTCCAGGGCTCCAGGCCGCACCTGTTTACGGGTTTCATATATACAGCTTTTCGACAGCTTATTGCCGAACGCCTCACGTTTATTTTAATTCAAAGCACAGAAATATTTCAGCAGAGCCACGTTTCCTGTAAAAGTCTGGACTTCTCAAGCCTGACTCAAGCCTGACACTGTATGTCCCGGTTAGTCCGGGACAGGCAACCTCTCTCCCCGTGCCCATACGTGTCCAGTGCCACAGGAAGATGTAAAAGGCCCCTAGCTGTCCGGCGTTCCACTCTCCAGTTTTGGTGCAAGGTCGGTGACCGGAGTGAAAATAAACTTTTTGCCCTCCTTTCTCATCTGAAGCAGGCCCAGATCCCTGAGGGCAAGTAAATCAGTACGTGCAGTTTGGTACGTAACTCCGTGCACATGTGCATGTGTCTCGATTGTATATATCTCCCGGGGTTTTTCGAGAGCGCTGGCCAGCAGAGCGCGTTGTCTCAAGTTCAGCGCCGGATATTTCATGGCGAAGCGGTATGCATTCTTCTTTTCTTTCTGTTTTTTTACAATGTATGCATTCAGTATTTCCAGTGCCTTATGTATCGCCTTGATGTTATACACAATGAAATAAGTGGCGTCATTGTCATCCATTTCGGAATAGAGAAAAGACCTGTAATACTGTGCACACGCCCTCAGTATTGCGGTGGACACTGAAACGTACTCAAACAGCCAGTAATTATGTTTAAGCATGTACCAATAGAAGAGCGCCCTTGCCGTGCGCCCGTTGCCGTCCATAAACGGGTGCACATATGCAAGCCAGAAATGGATAAGTATCCCTTTTATGATC
Source organism: Candidatus Sulfobium sp. (assembly GCA_037381085.1). Classification (GTDB taxonomy): domain Bacteria; phylum Nitrospirota; class Thermodesulfovibrionia; order Thermodesulfovibrionales; family UBA6898; genus JARRRD01. The sequence continues at coordinate 21,954 of JARRRD010000009.1, read as the reverse complement.
GGATTGACGAATTCGTCCTCACTTTCGTTGTTTGCGTAAGTGCACAGATTCTCCATCGATGCAAGGACGTCAGTGGCTCCGGGCGTCACATGGAGGATCTGCCCGTCACTGTCGAAGACATGTATTTCCTCATCTTCGGGAGTCCTGAATCTGCCCGCCCATGAAGGATCTTCAAGGGTGTTCTCCGTCATGGATGCATGAAGGGTATTAATCAGATCTATGCTAAGCGGCTCTGAGAGATGTTTCTTTATCTTCTGCATTGACCTGTAGTTGTTGTATATCATCTGCTCCGAGCGGTCCTTCGGCTTTCTGCCTGTCCTGAGCATCTCCTTTGCGACAACCCTTGTAGTCACTGCACCCTCTATCTGGCTTGATGATATAGCCTCGTCGACCAATGATCTTATCAGGTAGCGCTGCTTCTCTTCTGAATGGACTGAGGGATCTTCAACCAGAATGGCCCCGCCCGCCTGCTGGTCTATGTAATGAATTTCTCTAAGGACACAATCCGGGAGCCAGTAGCCAAACGACCGTCCCTTCGAATCGGTGAGAGGGAGAGATCTTTTCTGAAACAGTCTTGATGTCTTTAACATGGCCCATGCCGATTCAGGGGTAACCCCCTCTGGCATCGTTTGGTACTTAAATTCATCCCAGTACAAATATTCTGCGTTTGCCTTCCTGACGACATCGACAGTTTTCATCGCAAGATCAGGATTGATACATTCTCTCAGTACCTTCCCCCAATCCGGCGCTTTGTCCGGTATTTTCAACCAGTTACCTCCAAATACTAATTTGGTATTGATTAGTAGAAAATTAGTAGTTAGCAAGATCGTAAAGCTAAATACTAATTTATTTTAGGTTATTATTACGTTGCTGTCAAGAACTACTAATTTTAGGGCAATTAGTAGAAAGTTACTATTTACCCCAAAAATCTTATACCGGCGACCAGTGAAATACGACTTGCCCCGGGTCTGCCAGGGTCGAAGCTTACGCATGGAGATGGTTCAGAGCAGCCACTGCCGAAACTCGTGCCTGAGAAGGATTACTGTGTCCATCGCCTACACAGGAAGAGTGGGGTCACCCATGGCAATAAAAACCTTTCCTGTGTCCAGGGTCTACGGCCTGCTCGAACCCGCGCCGGTCTTATCGGCTGCCACCGCCCGGAAAGGGCGGGCGAACGTCATGGACATGGTCATGGCCATGTCCTAGCACATGATTATGGAATTCGAGCCGGCGAGACGATCAAGCTGCGGTCGAAGATGAAATGAGTAATGACTGAAAGTCCGCACGGAAACGATCAGTTCGGAAATGAAGATTTGTGGTCGAAACATCGTGCCAGCCCGCAGAACTTGCAAGAAACAAGCCTGACCCTCTTCGGCCTTCAGAGCCCCGGATGTTGACGAGCCCACATCTCAACTTGTCGACAAATGAGATTTGACCCCACGCTTCTCTCTATTCACTATTGCCGATAAATTTTTCAGTACAGATTAATTACAAACTATTCTTTGCACGATTAAGTCATTTCCCTAGCTTGAATATGGAAAAGCAAAGGAGTCAGCGCTCGACATGGTACAGACGAGCAACAGAAGGAGAATGAAAACTGAAGTCGATTTCCATTTGCAACATGTCCTCCAATAAGGACTGTTTGTGCTGTTGGTCTGTGAGGAAGCAGCCAACGCGATGAACACCTGAAAGCTTGCACATTTTCTTATTGATTAATCGCGGGGAGTACTGTTACACATATACAACTTTGCAAAACGGGGAAAAGAGGGAGCGAAGAGTATCGGTGAATTGTCAAGAATGAAAATCTGGCCCCATTTCATTGCCCCCTCTCAAACACTCTCCCTCTGTGGTGATTAACCTTAATCACATCCTGTAAATAATAAATTCCCTTTCCAATTTCCTTGGGACGGGACCCGACTTGTACCTGCCTGTCTGCCCCGATTTTGTCCCAGCGATAAAGCCTGTACCGAAAAAAATCGGAGCAGGAGGAGTTGCCATGACAGTGCAGGCGCACCGCTATAAGCAGGATACCGAAATCATGATAAAATGGGGTATGAAGACAAGATCGAGATCATCCAAGGCCCTCCAGATAAATCTGGCTGACTACCGTGTCGATGTCACGATCGATCCCAAATATCATGTCATTCAGGAAGTAATGTCCAGGTTTTTCGGCCTGCAAAAGGCGCTGGATACTTTTTTGAAGGAGCTTTGCCACCCTTACAGGAACTGGCAATTCATAGTACATGAGGCAAGGACTTTTTCTCTCGGCTATTTTTATGATTTAAGAGCAGACCCAAAGGGACCTGAGGCGGTCAAACTCTATATTGAAATCGCTCTTGAGGCGATCGAAAAAGCCAGGGAAGCGGAAGTGAAAACAGACGCCTTTCATAACCTCTATCTCCTCCTTCAGAAATGTATTAAGGATTCAGGTGAAGAACCGAACAGTTTCATGCCCGTTATAGTGCATGGTTTTGACCGGCTAAACAAAATCCCGCCTGACAACCTTTCTCTTATCGCCGGGAGCTACTACCAATTGAACCGGCTTGCGGAGAGTTTTCTTCAGACCGCACCGGAAGGTAGTGACTGCCGGTCCGTTAATTCCCTCCTGATCAGGTATTTTGAATATACTTTTGACTACTGGCTCTCTGAAAATGATCCCGAGGAATGGTATGCAAGCGAAATCCCCGGCGCTGTTCCGCAGGAAATAGCAGACCTCTTCAAGCCCATATCTCACGCTGAGATCAAGTCATGTCAGGCACGGCTCCGGAGCATAGTCACCGGGAATGACGGCAGTTCGTCCGCTACTCTGAAGGAACTGCTTGAGCTGCCCGGATACAGGAATTTCGTCGAGGTCTATCAAGGCCTGCCCGAGAAGATATTCAAGGCTATCCCAGATGAAAAGCTGAAGCGCCATTGCAAGATGATCTTTCTTTTTCATACAATGAACATTGCCGGATTGTCAGGCATCCACGAGGAAGCACTCAGGGAGATTAACCGTACTATAGACTGGGTCATCTATCATGAGGACATTCACTATGTGCAGCAGTTGATTCAAAATACCTTCGGCATTCTGAAGGAGAGCGCGAAAAAATACCCGGATACGGTGCTCAAGTCTGTCTTGAACATGGGACGGGGGGTCTATAAGACCGATGAAAGCGATCTGGTTTATTTTTTCAACGAACAGGTTGTCCGGTTGGGTTTTCAGACTCCCGACTTTATGGGGATAAGCAACGACTGGCAGATCCAGAGCAATTTTGCCCATATACAGAACATCCGGACCTGGATGGAATTGATCGGGCTCAATCCAAAGTGGTCGAAGAAACTTCTCTCTTCCCTTATCATCCATCTTTCACTGAGCGGCGTCCTCATCAAGGACACCGACCTGTTCCCCAGGGATATCACCGCCTTTCTCAACAGTGACATCCGGCCTGTCTATAATCTTTCAAAACAGCTCATGCGGCTGTTCCCTGCGTATTTCAATGAAATAGGTGCGGAGGGGCAGCTCAGGGATATCTCTACTGAGCTTGATGAAATATGCGGGCGCAGGGATATCCTGGTCCATTTCCTGAGAAAACAGAGCCATGTGGAGAGTTCAAACAGGATTGTATCCCTTATCGAGGCGATCCTCTCTTTCTGGAAGACGAAATCAAAAGACGGACTGCGGCTCTATCTGCCGCAAAATATTTATGATCAGATCGAACCCGAGGGCCCTTTCATCGACGGAGTCAACAAGGTAACAAGCCGCATTTTTGAGGTCAGGGGGCTTGTCAGGATCAGTGATCTGCTTTCGCTTGAAGATGACCTTATGACAGAAGTTGCCGCCGGGTTATCCGAAGAGCACAAGACGGATATTGAAAGGGTGAAATTGGGTGTGCGGTTTTATAAGCTGCTGAACCAGAAATACTCCGTCGCTTACTGCGAGGTCAACGACTATGTAAGACAGGTACGATCTGATATGCCGCTGAAGCTGGACGGCCTGAGGGCTGTCCTTTCTGAGGAAGACACCTTCATGAAGATCTCCGGGCTGCTGGATTACCTCCGTCAGCTGAAGGATATCATCCTGTCACCCGCGGCGTTTGATATCCATGAGGATATTTACCGGAAGCGTCATATCGCGGCAGACATACCTTCCATGTACGGCACCTACCATGAGGCAAAATTCGACGCGCTCGGGCTTACCTTCCGGCTGGAGTTTCTAGTCAATACGCTTTTTGAAGAGTTGATAGAGGACTTTAATCTCGGCTTCATTACGCATGAAACCTTTGAACGGATATATGAATGCCTGGTGCTTTTCGGCACGGCGCTGAATATCGACGGTATTCCCGCCATGGAGTTTGAACATCAGCTTGAACTGCTCAATAAGGCGCTGAAGATAAGAATGGTCACATTCACCCAGTATGTCGATATCTTCCGCGGGTTTACACAGGTCGTCCGCAACCTGGTCAGCGACTATTTTAATAATATCCACAAAGAAAACCTGCTGGAGATACCGAATGAGCTGCCGGATGAAAAACTGCTTCAGAAATATCTTCGCGAGTCGGACAGCCGTGAAGAGCTGTTTCAAAAAGCTGCCGAGATATTTTTAAGAGACGCCATAGCGTCTTCGCTGGGGATACAGAAACTGGACCTGTTTTTGACCCGTATCTCCAATACGCTTCACGAGCAGGCTGAAAGGCTCCTGCTTGACAGACACTATCTGCTGCTCACCTATAACCCCAGAAATATTGTGACCTCAATTACGGAGCCGGAGGAGAGTCTTCTCGATCTGATCCAATTGGGGAACAAAGGCCTCAATATCGTTAAAATGAAAAATCTGGGGCTCCCGGTCCCTCCGGGCTTCATCATAACCACCGAGGTTTTCAGATGCAGGGAGCTGATAGACAGTTATCCGCCGGCCAACAGAAATTTCAGAGAGCGGACAGGCAGGGCAATAGCAGAGCTTGAAAAGCTTACCGGAAAGACATTCGGTGACCCTGAGAACGCGCTGACCGTTTCCGTCAGGAGCGGCGCGACCGTATCTCAACCGGGGATGATGGACTCATATCTGAATGTGGGCATGAACGAAACCATCGTCGACGGCATGATTAGACAGACCGGCGAGGAATGGTTTACCTGGGATTGCTACCGCAGGTTCTTGCAGTCCTACGGCATGTCCTTCGGCCTCATTCGTAATACCTTCGACGCCATAATCGATGAGTTCAAGAAAAACTACGGCGTCCCTTACAAGAAGGATTTTGCACCCCTGCAGATGAAAGAGGTGGCAATGGCATACAAGGAATTCATCCGCAGAAACGGGATCGAGATTGAGGAATCTCCGGCGGAACAGTTATACGTGGCCATACAGCGCGTGCTGCAGTCCTGGAACTCCTCCAAGGCCCGGACCTACAGGAAAATAATGGGAATCTCCGATGACTGGGGTACGGCGGTCACTGTACAGTCCATGGTATTCGGCAATCTCTCCCCGCAGTCGGGGGCGGGCGTGCTGTTTACCCACAGCCCCAAATTTTCTCCAGAGCTGCTGAGGCCATGGGGTGATTATACCATCGGCAATCAGGGGGAGGATGTTGTTTCCGGGCTGGTTACGACCTATCCTGTTTCAATCTATCAGGCGAAGATGGAAAACAGACCAGCGGAACTGGCCCTTGAAAACAAGTTCCCTGAAATCTACCAGGCGCTCAGAGAAATCGCCAAGATGCTGATTTATGAAAAACACTGGGGTCCTCAGGATATTGAATTCACTTTTGAGGGGCCGCGGGAAAAAGATCTTTATCTCCTGCAGACAAGAAACATGGAGATGAGGGAAGGAAAGACGTTCCCGTCGTTTGAAAGCACGTCCGAGATGTCGCAGAGATTTCTCGGTCACGGCATCGGCGTGAGCGGAGGGGCATTGTCAGGCAGGGTGGTCTTCAGTCTTGAAGACATAACCAGCTGGAAGGCTGCAGAGCCCGGTTCTCCATTAATCCTGGTGCGCGGAGATACTGTCCCTGATGATATAAGAGAGATCTCGGCAGCCGACGGACTTCTTACCGCGCGCGGAGGAGCCACTTCACATGCTGCCATTGTCGCAACCAGGCTTGACAAGACCTGTGTGGTGGGATGCAGGGAACTTGTCTGCGTTGAAAAGGAAAGGAAATGTATCCTGCACCACCACGTCGTCAACGCGGGTGAGTTTATCAGCATAGACGGCGCAGAAGGTTCCATTTATCTTGGGAAAATGAAATTGAGCGAGAGGGAGAATAAATAAATGGGAAAAAGCGCTGATAGAAAACTCGGCATAAATGGCCTGGGACGCATAGGAAAACTGACCTTATGGAACCATGTGTCAAAAAAATATTTCAGGGAAATAGTCGTCAACATTGGACGGGGGGTCGGAACGTCTCTCAATGACGTTGTTCATTATATCGTCAGGGACTCAACGTACGGTTCTCTTCCCATGTACCTTTACGGGTGCAGGGCCGGCCGCGATTCCGGGGAGGTCATTCAAAATGTGGATGAAACCGCCGGTACGATGACTATAGACGGAGTAAAGATAACCGTTCTCAGGAGCGCCCGCGACCCGAGGGAAATCGGCTGGAAAAATCACGGTGTCGGGCTGGTGGTTGACACCACGGGCCAGTTCCTTGATCCCGCGCTTTCAGCGGACGCGCCGAAAGGTTCGATCAGGGGACATATTGAGGCAGGCGCAGAGAGGGTAATCACATCTGCGCCGTTCAAGATAAAAGACAAGACAAAGGCGATGCCCGATGAGGCGGTCACCTGTGTCAAGGGCATAAATGAACATGATTTTGATCCTGCGCGTCACAGGATAATTTCCGCTGCTTCCTGCACCACAACCTGCCTGGCCCACATGATGAAGCCGATTCTGGACGTCATAGGAGCAAAGAGGATTCTTACCGCGTCAATGGCGACCGTGCATGCCGCTACAGGCTCGCAGCAGGTTCTGGACAGGATGGCAAAACCCGGGGCAACCGACCTCAGGAAAGACAGGAGCATACTCAACAACATAATACTTACATCAACAGGCGCCGCGAATACCCTTGCGCTCGTCCTCCCGCAAATGAGGCAAATCGGCTTCATGGCAGAATCAGTTCGTGTCCCGCTCACGACCGGCTCCCTGATTATTCTCGCAGTGAATATTCAGGAGGACGCGTCGATGGAGACAATCAACCGGCAGGCTATCAATGACATATACCGACAGGCTGCAGCGTCGCCGCACGGGTATCTTGTTTATACCGATGAACAGAACGTCTCGGGAGATATCGTCGCCATGCCGAAGGCCGCAGCCGTGATCGAGGGGCACGAGACGCATACCCGTACCGCTGAAGTGACCGTGGATATCGAGAGACTTACCGGCATAAAGAAGGAATTGCTGGAAGAGTTAAAAAAGACAGAGATCAGCATTCCCCTGACCCAGGCGGTTGTTTACGGATGGTACGACAATGAAATGGGCAACTACGTCCATATGCTCGGAGAGCTCACCGGATACATAGCTGAATCATAGGATGGTTACCATCGGCCTTCTGCGCCGGCGACGGTATGATGGCGCCGAAGCAATCGGCGGAGAAGAAGGCTTCCGCTCTGTCATCGTAAGTGCCGATGGCGGTCGGGTTGTCGAACAGGGGTGGTCTGACGGCGGTCAGCTTGCGGTCGCCCACGCTGATGCTGTCTCCCGGATTCAGCCAGTGGACCCGGTGCATGGGCACCGGCCAGGCGGTGCCTATCCTGAGCACTGCCAGGGAGTTCGCGGCAAGCCGCGCGCCGGGGCCGCCTCAAAAACCTTCCGAATGTTGCCGGTATGGTCCGCGTCATCGTGGGTAAGCCATACCCACCTCAAGTCATGGGGATCAATAACCGATTCCAGTGCCTTCATGAACTCCCCACTGTCGATCCCCATGCCCGTATCGACAAGGACCGGCTCTTCAGCCTTGATGACAAAGGCATTGACCGGAAGGAACCCCGCACCAGGGATCGGGAAATGCGCAGGAAGGATTTCTATGCCCGGCATTACCTGATGAGGTTTATCCATTGAGATCTCCTCTTCTTTCATGGTGCACAACGCGGGCCTCTGAGTCATTACGACAGTAAATGGAAGCCAGGGGATTCTGCTCATGACACCTTGTGCCCGACGATTGCCATACCATCAGGGCTTTTCCCCATCTATAGAAATAATGCTATCACATCCGATGGGTTATGCAAACAAAGAAAGGCGGTCCGCAGATCATACCTTCAGTTTCCTGTGGCAGTGCGAGCAGTAGTCGCGCATGGGTACGTAGCTGCCGCACTCTCTGCACTGGACGAGTTCTATCGGGAGTTCCCTCTTGCAGTAACGGCAGACGGTGTCGCCGGCCGGGACTATCCGCGAGCAGTTGGGGCACCTCTTTGTCTGTCCCCTCGCGAGAACCGGCGGAAGAATGAGCACCACTATTATCACCAGCGGCATGATTCCGCAGGCCAGCCCCCAGAGAAGCATGTTCCTTCCCTTCCTGTGCGCCACGTAGCCGCCGATCACCCCCGCAACCACCCTCAGCAGCAGGATCCTATACAACTTCGTCCTTCTTGCTCAGGAGTTCCAGTACCTTCCGGTGGAGCCCTTCGTTCCCCGATGCGAGCAATGTGGAACTCCGCGCAAGGCCCAGCCGGACGTGTTCAATGTCCTTCCCCTGCATATCGGTGAAGACTCCGCCGGCCTCCCTGACGAGGAGATACCCGGCAGCAAAATCGAAACTCCGGGAAGGCGAGGAAGAGACAAAGACACTCACCGCCCCGGAGGCAAGATATGAAAGATCGAGGGCTATCGCGCCGAGGCATCTCGTCTTCCTGGAACGGGAAAGAAGGGGCAGGATGAGCGGGATGTCCCGGCCCGGCGACTGTGCCTCGTAGGCGGACAGATACAACTCTTCATCCTGCTGGGCAATGAGGCGCCTGCCGTTCAGGAATGAGCCCGTCCCCTTTTCGGACCAGAACTCCTCTCCGCTTATGAGATTGAGGACATAGGCATATCTTATATCGCCGAGGGTCTTTCCTTCGGCCACGGCAATTGACGCACAGTAAAAAGGTATGCCTGAAACGGCGTTCTTGCTCCCGTCTATGGGATCTGCAATGACCACGGTTTCCCCGCCGCCCATGTCGACGACCCCGGCCTCCTCCGATATGAGGGTAAGGGGTTCCCCTAGGGCGCGCAATCCGGCCATGATGATGTCTTCGGCCTTCCTGTCAATGTGAAAGGTCTTGTCTCCCGCGGCACCCGTGCCGAGGGCCTTTTTCAGGTCCTGAGACTGCCTGACAGCCGGGATTTCCTCCATCAGCCGCTTTCCTATCTCTCTCAGGTCCCGGATTTCCATGGTAATGGTATTTTACGTGAAGATAGAAGGACGGGCAACACAACCGGGCTTGTGAATGTTTTATTGCACCCATAAGGTAGAATATATAATGAAATCGTTCCGGAACCTGCTGGTGATTCTTCTCATCCTGGCGCCTGTATACGCACATGCGATCAATGTCAGGGAATACAGTCTGGACAACGGGCTGAAGGTCTTGATCGTCGAAGACCATAAGGCCCCGACAGCCACTTTCCAGGTCTGGTACCGCGTGGGGTCCAGGGACGAGCATACCGGCAAGACCGGCCTGAGCCATCTCCTTGAACACATGATGTTCAAGGGGACTACCGCTTACGGCCCTAAGACCTTTTCCCAAACCATCCAGAGGGCCGGCGGATGGAACAATGCCTTCACCACGCGGGAATATACCGCATATTTCGAACTGATCGCTTCCGACCGCATCGGGCTGCCGATCGCCCTCGAGTCCGACAGGATGCAGAACCTCGTCCTCATCCCAAAGGCCGTCCTTTCCGAGCGTGACGTCGTGATGGAGGAGAGGAGACTGCGGTACGAAGACGACCCACAGAACCTGCTTTATATGGAGGTACTGGCGACGGCCTTCAAGAACCATCCCTATCGCTGGCCGGTGATCGGCTGGCAGTCCGACCTGAAGACCCTCAATCCCGCAGACCTTGTCTCCTACTACAGGACCTTCTATGCCCCGAACAACGCCGTCGTCATAGTGGTCGGCGATGTGAAAACCGGAGATGTGCTCTCCCGGATCAGGAAATCCTTCGGCAGGATCCCCCGGGGACCGGCCATATCGGAGGGAGCGGTAAAGGAAGGCGGACAGTACGGGGAAAAGAGGATATATCTGAAAAAGGAGGCGGAACTCCCCTCCATTCTTTCCGTTTACAAGGTCCCCGGCATAGGAGACCAGGACTGTTATGCCCTCGATGTGCTCGCGACCATACTTTCCGAAGGTAAGAGTTCGAGGATCTATCGCTCCCTTGTGTATGAAAAAGAGCTGGCCCTCTCGGCCCGGGCAAGTTATGACGGCATGTACCGCGACCCCTTCCTGTTCATGACCGGCGCTACCGCCGCCCGGGGGAAGGCGATAAAAGACGTTGAAAAGGCGCTCATGGATGAAGTCGAGAGGATAAAGAAGGAGCCTCCCTCGGAGCGGGAGGTGCAGAAGGCGAAGAACCTGATCGAGGCTTCTTTCATTATGGAGCAGGACTCCATCTACATGCAGGCAAGGATGATCGGCGCCTTCGAGATGATCGGGGGATGGCGGCTTCTGGATGCCTACCTTGCAGGAATAAGAAAAGTTTCCCCCGGGGATGTGAGGCGGGTCGCCCGGAAATATCTCGTTCCGGAACTGAAAACGACGGGCATCCTCGTGCCGCTGAAAAAGGGGATCAGCGATGAATAGAAGGATAATCGTCGGGAGACCGCTTTTCACGACGCTTTTCCTCTTCTGTCTCCTTGCCCTGCACCTCTCTGCCGGTACGGCGGCCGCAGGCAGAACAGCGGACAGAGAGATGCTTAAAAGCGGTTTGGTACTGCTGCACTCTGAAAGGACGGAACTGCCGATAGTGAAGGTCGTGGTAGCGATAAAGGCCGGCAGTGTCCTCGATCCACCGTCCAGGGCCGGTCTTTCAAATCTTACTGCCGACCTGCTGAACGAAGGTACGGCGAAACGGACGTCAGCGCAGATCAGCGACGAGATCGAATTTGTGGGCGGGCGGTTGAGCATCTCCGGCGGCCGCGACTATGTCACCGTGTCTCTTACTGTCCTGAAGAAAGATGTAAAACTGGGGTTCGATCTACTCTCGGATATCATCATGAACCCTGCCTTCAGACAGAGCGAGATAGACAGGCGGAAGGCGATCATAAAGAGTTCAATCATCAGGCAGAAGGAAGACCCCGGGGCAGTCGCGTCAAAGGCTTTTCTGAAGGCCGCATACGGAGAGCACCCTTACGGCCGGCCGGTGGAGGGAACGGAGGAGGCGACCGATGCCGTTACGCGCAGCGACATAGTCGACTTTCACGACCGCTTCTATGTCCCCAATAACGCCATAATGGCCGTTGCCGGCGACATAAGCCTGGAGAGTACGAAGTCTTTGATCAACAGATACTTCAGTGACTGGCATAAGAAGGACTTGCCGGGCGCGACAGTCCCGGCGCCCAGGCCGTTGGAGGGTCCGAAGGTAATCAAGATCAACAGGAACATAACCCAGGCCAACATCGTCTTCGGCCACCTCGGTATTAAGAGAGACAACCCTGACTACTACGCCGTTTCGGTCATGAATTACATACTCGGCGGCGGCGGGTTCGCATCGAGGCTGATGGACAATATCAGGGACAACAGGGGGCTATCCTATGACGTACATAGCCGGTTCTCCGCCGACAGGTACGCCGGGAGTTTTCAGGTTGAGCTCCAGACGAAGAACACTTCGGCCAATGCCGCCGTCGGGGAGATATTCAGGGAACTGAAGAGGATGAGGACGGAACCTGTCACTGACAGGGAGTTGAGCGGCGCGAAGTCATACCTGACAGGCAGCTTTCCCCTGCGCATAGACTCTATCAACAAGACGGCCGCTTTTCTGATCGCCGTGGAGTTTTACGGCCTTGGCCTGGATTACATGGACAGGTACGGCGGCCATATAAACGCGGTCACGAAAGAAGACGTTCTGCGTGTGGCCCCGGCAGTCCGGACCGGCGGGACTGAAGATGCTACGTCGTCCTTCTCCTGTCCATTATGTAAATACTCTTTGCGAAGGTTTTTGCGTACTGTTTGATCTCCGCCACCTTCAAGGCGACCTCTTTCGGCTCTCTTATGACGGAGCGGTCCGTATTGACGACGGCCACGGAAATGGTCATTATACCCACTATCACCGGTCTGTCATTCCTGTCGACGGAGACAATATAGCCTTTTCTGAGATCTTCGGGATCGTAAAACTGTCCGATACCACTGTCGAACTCTTCAATAATCCGGCTGCATATGGACTGCACCTTTTCGGGAGAACATATGATTACGAAATCATCTCCCCCGACATGCCCGAGGAAATCGCCGTTTATGCCGACCTCCTTCATGATGTCCGACAACAGCTCGCCCATCCACTTGATGACATCGCTCCCGCGCGCGTAACCGTACCTGTCGTTAAAGGCCTTGAAGTTATCGAGGTCGGCCAGGCAGAAGGAAAAGCTGCGTGTTTCGTTGAGCCTGGTGAGCAGCTCCTTTTCTATGGCGAGGTTGCCGGGAAGCTTCGTAAGGGGGTTGGCGTCCAGGTTTATCTCCCCCAGTTCCTTCAGCCTGGCGGACATCTCCTTGAAGGAGATCGCCAGGTCGGCCAGTTCGTCGGCTCCGGCTATCTCGGGGAGGTTGTCGAAGTCGCCGCTCCGAATCGAGACGGTCGCGGCCTTTAATCTTTCGATGGCCGTTGTTACGTACTTCGTAATGAAGGACGCGAAAAAAATGCCGAATATAAGGGAGCCCGTGCTGAGCATGATGGTTATCATGAGCGCCATTTCCCCGAAAGAGTAGGAGCGGGTTATGTTGCGGTTCTGGCGGTCTCTGATCTTCTGCGAGACATCCTTAAGCGAGAACATCATCCTGTTGAAGACGTTCTTTAGCCGGCCGGAGGAAAGGAGGTCGGCATCCTGCATCCGTCCGCTGCTGACAAGTGAGAGCTCATCCGAAAAAAGACGGTCATATTCACCGTGGGAAGAACTTATGTCAGCAAGGGATTTCTTAAGAGATGGCTGGCTGTTGGTCATATCCGAGAGCAGAGAGCTGAACTCCCTGCTCCTGTTCCAGAAGGCGTCCTCGGCATCAGACTCCCTGAACGTGAGAGCACGTTTTTCGTAGAGGTTCTGGGCCAGCAGAAGGTCGTTCAGTTTGGTGACCCTCTCCTGCGCAGAGGCATCTCCGAGGATGATCCCCGTAGAAATTTCGTTCAGCTCTACCAGACTCCAGATCGCATAGCCGCCGACGACCATGGTAAAGAACACCATGGCCATATAACCCAGGAATATCTTATGTCGCAGCGTCAGATTCATGCCCTGTCGGTCCGCCGGATGCAGATTTCAGACAACGGTACTCTATTATAGCGAAATTCGAACTATTTTCATCGTTTCGTGCGTGTCGCAGCGGATGGCCGGGGGTCTTCCCGGCAGCGGAGGGCTTAAGACCGAAGGCGGCAGGAGGCGGCGATATGGTAAAATATTTGATCTCAAAGAGGAAGGTACACGATGTCAAAACTGCCCGTAAACATAGAAGAAGAGATGAAGGTGAGCTACCTCGATTACGCGATGAGCGTGATCATAGGCAGGGCGCTCCCCGAGGTGAGGGACGGCCTGAAGCCGGTCCAGAGGCGAATTCTTTACGCGATGTTCAGGGAGGGGCTGCTGCCTGGAAGAAAATATTCGAAGAGTGCAGGCGTTGTAGGAGAGGTACTGAAAAAATACCACCCTCACGGCGATTCGGCCGTCTATGACGCCCTCGTCAGGCTTGCCCAGGATTTCAACATGCGGTACCCGCTGGTGGACGGACAGGGCAACTTCGGCTCCGTTGACGGCGACCCGGCAGCGGCGTACAGATATACCGAGGCAAGGCTGGCAAGGATCGCCGAGGAACTGCTCGCCGATATCGACAAGGAGACCGTTGATTTTACCCCCAATTTCGATGAGACTACCGAGGAACCGATAGTCCTCCCTTCCAGGATACCGGACCTCATTGTCAACGGCGCCGCCGGCATAGCCGTCGGCATGGCTACGAACATCCCTCCCCACAACCTCGGGGAGGTGGTTGACGGCCTCGTAATGCTGCTGGAGAAGCCCGCGATCACGGTGGAAGAACTCATGACGGTGATAAAGGGACCTGATTTCCCCACCGGCGGGATTATCCACGGCACGTCGGGAATCAGGGATGCATATGCCCGCGGCAAGGGTCTGATAAAGATAAGGGCCAAGGCCAGAATCGAGCGGGAGCACAGGGGGGGCGAGAACATAATCATATCCGAACTTCCTTACCAGGTGAACAAGGCGAGACTGATCGAAAAAATAGCCGAACTCGTAAGGGAGAAGAAGGTAGAGGGAGTTTCGGATTTGAGGGACGAGTCCGACAGGGACGGCATCAGGGTAGTGATCGAGCTGAAGCGGGGAGAGGTGGCCGAGGTCGTTCTCAATAACCTCTACAAACATACCCAGATGGAGACCACTTTCGGCATCATAATGCTTGCCCTGGTGGGAGGCCAGCCCCATGTGCTCGGCCTGAAGCGGATACTCGATTATTTCCTGCGCCACAGGCGGGACGTAATTATCAGGCGGACCCGGTTCGAACTCAGAAAGGCCGAGGAGAGGGCCCACATACTGGAAGGACTGAAGATAGCCCTCGACCACCTTGATGAGATAATAGCCCTGATCAGGGCGTCGGCAGGTCCTGCAGAGGCCAAGGCAGGCCTCATCAAAAAGTACCCCCTGTCCGAGACACAGGCCCAGGCGATTCTCGACATGAGACTCCAGCGCCTGACGGGGCTGGAGCGCGAAAAGATAATAAACGAGTACAAGGAGACGTTGAAGGAGATCGGACGGCTGAAGGCGATACTTGGCAGCGAGGCCCTCATCTCGGGGATAATCAGGGCCGAACTCCTTGAAATACGGGCAAAATACGCCGATGAAAGAAGGACCGAAATATCGGAGCAGACGAAGGAGATAACGATTGAGGACCTGATCACGGAGGAGGAGATGGTGATCACCCTCTCCCACACCGGGTATATAAAGAGGAACCCCCTGAGCGCCTACAGAAGCCAGAGGCGGGGGGGAAAGGGCCTTATCGGCATGGAGACAAAGGAGGAGGATTTTGTAGAACAGCTCTTTATAGGTTCGACGCACGACTACATGCTGTTCTTCTCGAACCTCGGCAGGCTCTACCGGCTGAAGATCTATCAGATTCCCGAGGCCGGGAGAGCGGCGAAGGGTAAGGCGCTGATCAACCTCCTGCAGCTTTCAGACGGGGAGTACGTCTCGACCGCCCTGCCGGTGAGGGATTTCAAAGACGGATACCTTGTCATGTTCACGAAAAACGGCACCGTGAAGAAAACGGCCCTTACGGCATACAGCAACCCCAGGGGAAAGGGCGTAATCGCCATAAACCTGGATGATGGTGACGAGTTGATCGCGGTGAGGAAGACAAGCGGCAGCAACGACCTTATTATCGGGACGCGAAACGGGCTGGCCATCAAGTTCAACGAAGAGGACGTCAGAGAGATGGGTCGCACCGCACGGGGCGTGCGCGGGATAAGACTGTCAAAGAGAGATGAAGTGGTGGCCGGGGTGTTCGTGGAAGAGAAAACTACCATCCTCTCCGTCGCGGAAAACGGTTACGGAAAAAGGACAAGGACGGAGGACTACCCGATTCACCACAGGGGAGGCAAAGGCGTCATCGCTATCAAGCTGACCGAAAAGGGGGGGAAAGTGGCGGGCCTCCTTCAGGTCAGGGACGAGGACGAGGTGGTCATGATTACGGGTGTCGGTAAACTTATACGCACTACAGCGGAAAACATCCCGGTCCACGGCAGGAACACCCAGGGAGTAAAGCTCATGGATACCGAGGACAGGATCGTCAGCATCGCCAAGGTCGTGGAGAAGGACTAAACTGCGCGGAGAGGCTGCTGACCTTCTCAGGGAAGGGATGAGGGAACTGGGTCTGCCTGCAGAAGACGGGCAAATAGCCTCTTTCATGACCTATCTCTCGGAGCTCAGGAAGTGGAACAGGGCCTATAATCTGACCGGTTTGAAGACATCCCGCGATATAGTTGTCAAACACTTCCTCGATTCTCTTCTTTTCAGGAAAGTCCTGCCTCCGGACGTCCGGACCCTCGCGGATGTTGGAAGCGGAGCGGGCTTCCCCGGCATCCCGTTGAAGATCGCAGAGCCGGCCCTGAAGGTGTACCTCATCGAGCCCACGCAAAAGAAAGCCCTGTTTCTCAGGCATGTCTGCGCCAGGCTCGGGCTTGAAGATGTGGAGGTCATAAACAAAAGAATAGAGGAAGTGGAGGGGCTGAAGGTAGATGCCGCCGTGACCAGGGCTCTTTTCAGCGCGGGAGACTTTCTGAAAAAGGCGGAAGGCATCCTGAATGCGGGAGGTATCCTGGTACTCAGCAAGGGGCCTAAAATCGCTAAGGAATTGAAGGGGATCGACCCGGGCAGGATTTCCCTTACGGACCTCCGGCTCCCCCTCTCCGGTGTCACCCGGCACCTCGTGGCCGTAAAGCCCTGAGTCAAGGCGTGATTTTCAGGACGACAAGCAGATAAGCGTAATAAAAGGCCATAAAGGAGAAAACCATGGCGAGACCGCCGAGGACAAGGTAGAGCATCCCTTCCTTTTTTCTCCCTGTTCTGAACTCGAAGTAGGACTTCGTGAATAGAGTCGCCACCCCAAAAAGGAGCATGAGCCCCACCATTATCTGCGTAACCATTCTCAGCATGTCGGTCACATTCCCTCTATAGGGCAGCCGCCGCAAAGCGGCTTTGTCCTGCAATGTGCCTTGGCCAGCCTCACAAAGAGGGCATGAAATTCATTGTACATGACTGCATTCTTTTCGAGAGAGTGGTGGAACAATCCCTGAAAATCCTCATAGGAAGAATCATGTCTCATTATGTTGTGCCGTGAGAGCACACGCTTGGTATAAGCGTCAACTACAAAGACGGGCTTTTCAAGGGCATAGAGGATGATCGAGTCGGCCGTTTCAGGGCCTATACCGTTTACGGCAAGCAGTCTCTTCCTTATCACCGCTTGATCTTCCCCCTTCATCTTCCGCATGCTGCCCCCGTAATGTGCAGCGAGAAATCCGACAAAGTTTTTCAGCCTCTTTGACTTGATGTTAAAATAGCCGGCCGGTCTTATTAACCCGGCCAGCTGCCGGACGGGCATCCGCAGCAGATGTTCCGCACTGAGAAGCCCTTCCCTCTTCAGATTGCCTATCGCCTTTTCGACGTTCCCCCAGTTCGTGTTCTGTGTCAGGATCGCCCCGACCGCCACCTCGAAGGCCGTTTCCCCCGGCCACCAGTGCTGCGGCCCGAAGGCGGCGAAGAGTTTGCCGTAAATCTTCTGTAATTTCCTGTCTTTCATTGAAAGGAAGAAGAAACGGCTGTCTCCTCACGCATCGTTTTGGTATATATGCGACCTCAGTCTCTTTTTCTCAGAGGTCATTCTCTTTTCGGCCAGCACCTTTTCTTTCGCCCTTTTTGATCTCTTCCTCTTCTGACGCCTGATCTTCTCGATGCGCCGTTTCTCCTCGCTCTCCTCCCCTCTCACCATTTCTTCGATCTTCCTCATGAGGAGCACCCGGGCACGGTAGCGGTTCAGCCCCTGGGAGCGCCCTTCCTGGCACTTGACCTCCGTTCCCGTCGGAACGTGTTTAAGATACACGCAGGTGGACGTCTTGTTTACGTGCTGGCCGCCCCTGCCCCCCGACCGGATCAAGGATTCCTCTATCTCCTCTTCCCTGATCCCGAGCTTCTCCATCTTCTCCTGGAGCTCCTTTTCCTTTGAAGGACCGACGGGAAACACTCTTACGTTTTATTATTAGCAGGTCGTTCATATATTCCGGAAAGGTGCGTTATGAAAAAAACAGCGTTGATCTGTTGTGTGCTCCTCATTCTTGTCTCCTGCGGAAAAAAGGAGATCAAGCCCGTGTCCCAGGAATCGAAGACGGCCCTTGCCGCCTTTAACCTCGCAGACAAGATCAGAAAGGACTTCGTCGAAAAGGACATGGCTGCGATCCGGCAAAACTCGACTGAAAAGGGCTACGAGGATATCACGGCAGGCAACGGCTCCTTCGACTCGCTCGAACTGACATTTACCCCCAGGTGGGTAGAGATAGACAATAACAAGGTGACCGTAAACATTTCATGGACCAGCAACTGGGTCATAGGCGGGAAAAAGAAGGAAGACAGGGGCATGGCCGTTTTTGTCATGGAAGGCATTCCGCTGAAAGTGGCCGGTATCAAGAGGGCAAACCCCTTCGTCGCCCCGGCAGAATAACGGCTGAAGTTCCTAGCTATGACAGAAGCCGGCTGCTTACCTGCAGGAAGTGCAGGTTCCCTTGCTGCATGAGGTGCATCCTGAATCGGAACCTGCAAAAGGCTTATCTACTCCGCTCATCCCGAAGGTGGACATTTTCTTTTTGACGGGACAGCTTACGGCCTTGTTCCCGAAGACGAGTTTCTCGAACTCCTCATTGCACTGACTGCATATGTATTCATATATCGGCATATACGCCTCCCAACGCGTCCTGATTGTTATTTCGTCTTCTTCTTCACCGGGACCTTTTCCCAGTCCTTGAGGAATTTCTCAAGTCCCACGTCCGTCAGGGGGTGCCTGATGAGCTGCCTGATGACGGCATAGGGAATGGTTGCTATGTGGGCTCCCATCCGGGCCGCTTCAACGACATGAAGGGGGTTCCTTATGCTGGCGACTATGATCTCCGTATCGAAGAGGTAATTTTCGTAGATCTCGACGATCTCACCGACGAGCCCCATCCCTGAATGACTGATATCGTCCAGGCGTCCGACGAAAGGGCTGACGAAGTTCGCCCCGGCTTTTGCCGCAAGGAGCGCCTGCGGAGAAGAAAAAACCAGGGTGACATTCGTCCTGATGCCGAGAGCGGAGAGTTTCTTCACCGCCTTGAGCCCTTCCTCGATCATCGGTATCTTGACCACGACATTCTTATGGATCTTCGACAGGACGCGGGCCTCTTTCACCATCTCATCGGCAGTCAGCCCGACAACTTCGGCGCTGACCGGACCGTTCACGATCCCGCAGATGGTCTTCAAAAGGGAGACGGGGTCCTTCCCTTCCCTGGCGATGAGGGAAGGGTTTGTGGTGACGCCGTCCAGCACACCCAGTTCGTTTGCCTTCCTGATCTCTTCAACGTTTGCAGTGTCGATAAAAAATTTCATTGGCGCTCCTCTCGGAATTGATTGTTTATTATAACGAGTCTTTTCGGCTCTGTGCCGTTATCTCCGTGGTGAATCGCTCTTCCGGGTAGAAGCCCGTCGGGTTAATTGTAGGAATCGATTATCTTCTTGAGAAGCGCGGACTTGTCATAAAGGTGCTGCGACCCGGCGGCTTCCCCTTCATGCGATTTTTCAACGGGCCGTCCGTATGTGCCCCGCACATCCAGCTTTGCCAGTACGTTCGGCATGTCCACAAAACGTGAAACCTTGTTGAACTGGGCGATGCCGCCCCTCATGCCTTCATGATGGAGGGTGAGAAAGAGCCTGTCTTTCGCCCTCGTGACCGCGACATAAAAGAGTCTCTGCTCCTCCTCAAGATCGTCTTCGCTGTCGAGCGCGAATGTCACAGGCAGTACGCCGTCTACAAGGCCCATGACAAATACCGTGTCCCACTCCAGTCCCTTTGCCGAGTGCACGGTGGACAATACAAGCGGTTTTTCCTCCTCCTTTGTCTCCGGCTCAACCCTCCAGACCCCTCTTTCCGGGGGTTCTATGGCAAAATCCTCGAGAAGTTCCTCCAGGGAAGCATACCGCATCGCTATCTGCCTTAGGGCCTCCAGGTCGTTCAGCCGGAGATGCCAGTCGTCGTACTTGTCCTTCATCAGCGGCAGATAGTATTTCATCATCACATCGAAGCGTTCTCCGGCGGCCATCTTTTGGTCACCGGCCCCACGGAGCGCCGCCCCAAGTACTGCCAGACCCTCCGAATAGGGGCGACCTTTGGTGTATTTCGGAAACCCGCCGGCCAGGACTTCCTCGAGTGAAACACAGGCGGTGAACTCGTCGGTGAGCCTGGCGGCAGTCCTGGGCCCTATCCTGCCGATCAACATCAGGGCCCTGTTCCACGCTAGCTCGTCCCCTGGATTCACTATGACCTTAAGGTGAGACAATAAGTCTTTCACGTGGGCGGTCTCGTAAAATTTCAGTCCTCCGAACGTCTCATAGGGGATGTTTCTCCTGCTCAACTCGGACTGGAGCTGGATGGAGAGGTACATCGACCTGAAGAGTATGCACTGGTGACCAAGCGGCAGGCCCTCGTCGAGCTGTCTCTTCACCCTTTCCGCCACCCATTCGGCCTCTTCGTAGGCGTCCCTGAAAAAAAGCAGCTGCGGCGGCTGCCCGATTTCCTTCTTAGCCGAGGCAAGACACTTGGAATACTTGTTCTTCATGTTCTCCAGGACGGCGTTCGCCACATCGAGTACGGCCTGCGAACTGCGGTAATTTTCTTCCAGTTTGACGATCGTGCATTCAGGGAACCTCTTCGGGAATTGCATGATGTTTTCATGAGAGGCGCCCCTGAACCCGTAAATGCTCTGGGCGTCATCGCCTACGGCCATGATATTCCGGTGCCTTTCGGACAGGAGAAAGGCAATATCGCCCTGGAGTTTGTTCGTGTCCTGGTATTCATCCACCATTATATACCGGTACTTCCGGGACAGCCTCTCCCTGATCTCCGGATTTTCGAGCAGGATCTTGAGGAAGACAAGAAGGTCGTCGTAATCAAGATAGTTCTTTTCGATCTTATATCTTGCATATTCCGTCCTGAGATTTTCTATGTCCATGATTTCCTCCATGAAATGAGGATATTCCTTCTTGATTATCTCCCCGATGGAGGTGTTCTTGTTTATGGACATGCTGATGATCGACCTAAGGCTGTCTTTTTTCGGGAACCGTTTTTCCCTGTCGTAAAATCCCATACGCGCCGCGCACCTGTGGATCGCCTCCTCGGCGTCGCTCTCATCCAGGACGGCGAAGGAAGAGGGAAAGCCGATCGCCTTTGCGTACCGCTTCAATAACTTGAAGGCGAAGGAATGGAATGTCCCCCCCTCAACGTTCTTACACCGGGGGTCGTGCCTCGAAGCGCGGGAGAGCATCTCCCTGGCGGCTTTCCTGGTGAATGTCAGGAGAAGGATGGAAGAAGGAGCGATCTTTTGCCGCACCATATGGAGCACCCTGTACTCGATGACCCTCGTCTTTCCCGACCCCGCTCCGGCGATAACGAGGACAGGCCCGTCAATCGTGGTCACCGCCTTGAACTGCGAGGGATTCAGTCTGCTTCTGATGTCAGCCATATCTTCATCTTCCACGGAAATCTCTTTAATAAGAAACCTCAGACACTGCCCGACGCCGGGACAAGCTCCTCATTCTCCGGCGACCTCAGGCAGTATGCCTCTTCGATCAACTCGATAAGATGCAGGACGGGCCGGTCCTTGATCGTTCGGCTCAACTGAAGGATGCATCCCGGGCAGGAGGTGACAACGGCGTCGGCGCCGGACCGAATGATTTCGCCCGTCCGTTTTCCCAGCAGCCCGAGGGAAAGGTCCTTGTGAGAAAAACAGAAAGACCCGCCAAAACCGCAGCAGCCGGTATCACCGGTCTCGATGAGCCCGATGCCGGCCCTCCTGATGATATCCCTCGGTTCTCTTCTTATGCCCAGTCCGTACCGCAGATGGCAAGGGTCATGATAGACCGAGGTCTTGCCTATGCTTTCCATAAGCATCAGCCTGTCCCTGAAGAAGACCGATATGTCGGCCGCGTTTTCAAGACCTGCCCCGATCAATTTCCTGTACCCGTTCCTGAGGGTGTCGGTGCAGGTGGGGCAGAGGCTCAG
>JARRRD010000008.1:0-65244 GCA_037381085.1 Candidatus Sulfobium sp. | reverse complement strand
GTCGACTCCCCTTCAGCAACAAGGGCCGCCATGACAAGCGATGCGCTCGCCCGGAGGTCCGTTGCCATCAACGGCGCTCCCGCGAGACTCTCCACGCCCTTAACCGTAGCCGTACCCCCCTCGATAGTGATATCGGCACCCATACGCCTCAGTTCGGCAACGTGCATGAACCGGTTCTCAAAAACACTCTCGGAGATGACGCTCGTGCCGTTGGCTATACTCATCATGGCCATGAACTGGGCCTGCATGTCCGTAGGAAATCCCGGATAGGGCATCGTCCTTGTGTCTTCCGATTTCAGCCTTTCCGGACCGGCAGCCCTTATCCCGCCTTTCACCGGCCTGATAGTCATCCCCGTGTCCCGCAGCTTGTTAACCAGCGCATCCAGATGCCCGGGCCTGCAGCGCCTTATCGTTACGTCCCCGCCCGTGATTCCGGCAGCCGCCATGAAAGTCCCCGCTTCTATCCTGTCCGGTATTACCGTGTGCCGCAGGGGCCGCAAACCGTTAACCCCTTCTATCTCGATTATACTTTCACCGGCTCCCTTTATTTTCGCACCCATCGAGTTGAGTGCATCTGCCAAATCGACTATCTCAGGCTCCCGTGCTGCGTTCTCGATGAGGGTCTTGCCTTGAGCCAGCACTGCCGCCATCATGATGTTCTCCGTGCCCGTCACAGTGGGGATATCGAAATAGATGGATGCCCCTTTCAGTTTCTTCGCCCTCGCAAGCACGTATCCCGAGTCGAGCGTTACGGAAGCTCCCATCTTTTCAAGTCCCATCAGGTGGAGGTTGATCGGCCGCGCCCCTATTGCGCATCCTCCCGGGAGAGAGACCTTCGCCTTCCCGAGCCTGGCAATGAGCGGCCCCAGCACAAGTACGGATGCCCTCATTGTACTGACGAGTTCATATGGCGCCTCATATTGTTTTATGCCGCTGCAGTCCAGGATCGCGCGGTTTTTTTCCAGGTGGTACCCGGCACCGAGGTTTGCCAGGAGGCGTCCCATGGTTGAGATATCCCTGAGATGAGGGACAGAGTTGAGATTATGCTCGCCCGGTGCCAGAAGGGTTGCGGCCATGATGGGCAGCGCAGCGTTTTTTGCCCCGCTTATCTCCACCGCGCCTTGAAGTCTCTTCCCGCCTCTTACGACAAGCCTGTCCAAAAAGAACCTCCCGATGTTTTCAAATATTGTAGCCAAAAACAGCATCACTTATAAACCTGTATTCGGCAGCTCTTTCAATTGCCGTATACGGGATGAATAGGCCGCAAGAGATGTGTTATATTGATTTATGCGGGAGTTCCTGTTATTCGAGGACGATGACGGCCAGTGGGTCGCCGAATGCGCGGAGCTACAGGGCTATCAGGCCAGGGGCCGGACCAGGGAAGAGGCCATCGAAAAAATGAAGTCCGCCCTCCTTGTCTTCTACCCCTGCAGGTGCGAGGACTGAGAGGCTGAAACCGTTTCGGCGATCAGCACTCTGTCTATACCGGCCAGGTCTTTTCTTACGTCTATACTCCTGAATCCTGCCTCTCCGGCGATCTTTGTCACAGCACCCGCCTGCCCGAATCCCAGCTCCAATACGACCGCCCCCCTTTTCCCGAGATGCCTCTTCGCCCCGGCAAAGATCCTCCTGTAGAAGTCAAGACCGTCGAGACCGCCGTCGAGCGCATCTACCGGTTCCCATTCCCTGATCTCCCTCTGCAGTCCTTCAATGTCAGAGGTAATTATGTAGGGAGGGTTCGAGACGATCATGTCGAATGGCGCCATGCCTCCCAGAGGGTCATAGAGCGACCCCTCAAGAAAAGTGATGTTGGTGATCCCGTTAATCCCCGCGTTCCTTTCCGAATACCCTATGGCGATCCCGGAGATATCGGTCCCGAATATATCGGCATCCGGGAATTCCCTTCCCAGCGCCAGCGCGATGCAGCCGCTCCCGCTGCAGAGATCCAGGATTCTGAAGCGGTCAGCTTCCGGATCCAAAGGTTCGCGCACGAAACTGCGGAGCAGACGCATACCCTCCATGGCGACAAGCTCCGTTTCCGGCCTCGGAATCAGCACCCCTCTTCCCACCTCTATCCTGAGGCCGAGAAAATCCACTGAGCCCGAAATATACTGAACCGGCTCACCGGCTGCCCTCCTCTCAAGGAGTCTGACGACCGCTGTCCATGATTCGTCGTCCACCCCGGGATTGTCCCTGTAAGCCGTCATCCTGTCGATGCCCGTTGATTGCAGAACCAGCAGCTCCGCATCCACTCCTGCATCGCTCACACCCGCTTGATCGAGATATTGAGTAGCGGTCTTCAATATGTCCAGCACACGCATGAACACACCTTAAACAAATGGAGAAAGAATGGACGTCACAGTTGCAGGAAAATACTCAGAAGGCACGGAAGGGCCGCCGAAAAACGGCTTGTAGCGACACCTTACAGCCCTGGAGAAGTGTCTGCCGGCCATTTCCAGAAAGTCACTGAACATTGGGTCCTCATTCATGTGAAAGATAAAAGGAATCATGTCGTCATTACAAGACTTTTTCGACGGCCCTTCCGTGCCCCGACCTCAAGTCTGAACTTCCGGCAATCTCAAAGCGCCTTCATTTTTTCGGCGTTGTAATGAGTGACAAGGCTGTCGATGATCTCGTCGAGGTCGCCTTCGAGGGTCTGTTCCAGCCTGTGGAGGGTCAACCCTATACGGTGGTCCGTCACCCTGTTCTGAGGATAGTTGTACGTCCTTATCCGCTCGCTTCTGTCACCTGTACCCACCTGGGACTTGCGCTGTTGCGACCTCTCCTTCTCCTGTCTATCCATCTCGATTTCGTAGAGGCGGGAACGGAGGACCTTCATCGCCTTGTCCTTGTTCTTTATCTGGGACCGTTCGTCCTGGCACTGCACGATAAGCCCCGTAGGCACATGGACTATCCTGACGGCAGAGTATGTAGTGTTGACACCCTGTCCGCCGGGGCCGGACGCGCAGAATGTGTCTATCCTGAGGTCCTTTTCCTCGACCTTGATGTCGACATCTTCGGCCTCGGGCAGTACGGCTACCGTTGCCGCCGACGTATGGATCCTCCCTGATGCCTCCGTCGCGGGGACACGCTGGACCCTGTGGGTCCCGCTTTCGTATTTGAGGCGGCTGTATGCCCCCTTCCCCTGGATCGAAGCGACCACTTCCTTGATACCGCCAAGTCCTGTCGAGTTTATGCTGATAACCTCTATCTTCCATCTCCTGGATTCGGCATATTTTGAATACATCCGGAACAGGGTCGCAGCAAAAAGGGCGGCCTCCTCACCTCCGGTGCCGGCACGGATCTCCAGAATGACATTCTTTTTGTCCATCGGGTCCGACGGAAGAAGCATCAGCTTTATCTCCTCTTCGAGCAGGGACTTCTTGTTCTTCAAATCCTCCATTTCCGCCTGGGCCAGCTCCCTCATTTCGCCGTCTCCGCCCTTCAGGAGTTCTTCCGTATTCTTCAGGTCTTCGAGCAGTCTTCTGTACCGCCCGATCTTTTCGACGATCGGCTGAAGTTCGGCATGTTCCCTGGAATATTTCTGCAATTCCGACGGCACGGAGAAGATCCCGGGGTCGCTCAACAGGTCCGTCAGCTCCCTGTATTTCTTTTCTACCGCGAGAAGTTTATCGAGCATTCCGCCCCTCCAGTGCCAGCACTTCCAGCAGGGCGGCAAGGGCGACCTCTATCTGTGCGTCATCAGGCTCCTTTGTGGTCAGCCGCTGAAGGAAGAGCCCCGGCTGGATCAGAACGTTGACCAGCGGGTTTGCCTTCCACCGTGATGAAAACTTCAGCAACTCGAAAGACGACCCTGCGACAAGAGGTATAAGGACGATTCTCGACAGAAACTTATCGAGAAAAGGCCACTGCTGGGGGATGAAAGAGAAAACCAGAATGCTGACACCCATAACGATCATAAGGAAGCTCGTTCCGCAACGCGGATGCAGTGTGGAATAGGGTTTCGCGTTCTCAACGGTCAATGTCTTGCCCTCTTCATAGGCATGAATGGCCTTGTGCTCGGCCCCGTGGTACATGAAAATCCTGGCCATTTCCTTCCACATCCCTATGGCAACTATATAAAGGAGAAAAATCCCAACCCTGATCACTCCGTCGGTCAGATTGAAAAGAAGGGAATGGGCCGATATACTGCCGAAGAGGAGCCCGAGAAGTTTTGCCGCATACAACGGCAAAAGAATGAAAATGCCCGCACCGAGCAGGACCGCAACTATCATCGTGACGGCGATTGAAAGCTTCCCCAGGCTTTCACCTTCACTCTCTTCATAGGCATTGGTCGCCGCAAATTCCAGCGCCTTCAACCCTATAACCAGCGCCTGGAAGAGAGCAACGACCCCGCGCAGCAGAGGCAGTTTGAAAAACCGCGGCGACCTGCCAAGCTTTTCCCGTTTCATGCGGATATTGCCGTCCTGGTCCCGCACCGCAACCGTCCAGTTGCCGGGCGACTTCATCATGACGCCCTCTATGACTGCCTGTCCGCCGATATTTTCCATCCAGCACCTTTACCTTCCGTCTTTTTCGTCTCCGCCCTTCCGGCGCGGCTCAAAAAAAGACAGCGCCGGAAACGCCGACGTGACATCGCTGCAGAAAAAAACAGGAAACCGGTGTGGTTTCCTGTCCCGTCTTCTGACCTCGTGTATATCTACTGCTTCGCGTATTTCTTTTTGAACTTTTCGACCCTTCCCTCGGCGTCAACGATCTTCTGCTTACCGGTATAAAAAGGGTGACACTTCGAGCATATGTCGACGTGTATGTTCTTCTTGGTCGACCTTGTGGTAAATGTCTCGCCGCAGGCGCAGACTACCTTGACCTCATTATAATCGGGATGAATTTCCGCCTTCAATTTCTTCCTCCTGTAAATATAATATCTCATTTTAATAGATTCCGTGAGATTTTCGCAACATGGCAGACGGTCCGTGAGCAATGAAACAGCGGCCTGCTTGATTTCCCGCGTCTTGTAACTGTATGCTTGCTATATGAAGGCCGAAACAGTCGACTTCCTCATCATCGGAAGCGGAGTGGCCGGTCTCAGGGCCGCTATCGAACTCGCCGGGTACGGGCGGGTGCTCGTGGTGACAAAGGACAAGGCTTCAGAGAGCAGCACCGAGTACGCCCAGGGCGGCATAGCGGTCGTTATGAGCGACGAGGACACTGTCGGCATACATTTTGAGGACACCTTGAAGGCCGGCGACGGCCTCTGCAGAGAGGAGGCCGTGAAAA
Source organism: Candidatus Sulfobium sp. (assembly GCA_037381085.1). GTDB lineage: Bacteria > Nitrospirota > Thermodesulfovibrionia > Thermodesulfovibrionales > UBA6898 > JARRRD01. Next base: position 60,006 of record JARRRD010000008.1, on the reverse strand, counting down.
CGCTCGTCGAAGAAGGCCCCGACAGGATAGGCGAGCTTATTTCCTGGGGGGCGGAATTCGACCGGGAGGGACTGAAGCTGGCCCTCACTCTGGAAGCGGCGCATTCGCGCCGAAGGATTCTCCATGCTCACGGGGATTCCACAGGCAAGGAGCTCGAAAGAGTACTCCTTAAGAAGGTCCGTTCACTCCCATCGGTGAAGAAATACCCCTTCGCCTTTACAACCGACCTGATAGTGCAGGACGGGGAATGTCACGGAGCCCTCGTTCTAAGGGAAAAAGAGGTCACCGCCCTGTTCGCCGGGGCGACGATACTCGCCACGGGCGGCGCCGGACAGATATTTTCCAGGACGACAAACCCTTCGGTCGCCACGGGGGACGGTATGGCGATCGCCTTCAGGGCGGGCGCAGAGTTGGAGGACATGGAATTTGTTCAGTTCCATCCCACCAGCCTTTATTCCCCGGCCGCCCCGCAGTTTCTCCTCAGCGAATCAATCAGGGGCGAGGGGGCCACGCTCCTCAATGCGGAAGGCCGGAGGTTCATGGACGACTATCATCCCATGGCCGAGCTTGCGCCCAGAGACGTCGTATCGAGGGCCATCATCTCGGAGATGGTGAAAACGAAGAGCAACCGCGTCTATCTTGACCTCAGGCATATGGGAAAAGATTTTGTGAAAAACCGGTTCCCGAGGATTTATGAGACCTGCCTCCGATACGACGTGGACATAACCGAAGACATGGTCCCCGTCTCCCCTGCCGCCCATTACATGATGGGCGGAGTGAAGACCAACCTGGAAGGGGAGACGAATATCCGCGGACTCTATGCGGCCGGAGAGGTCGCCTGCACAGGGGTCCATGGGGCCAACAGGCTGGCGTCCAACAGCCTGCTTGAAGGGTTGGTCTTCGGTGCCAGGGCGGGCTCCGCAGCCCTGAAATCCTCTGTCAAGCCGGATGCCGCCTCTCTTCGACGTGACGGGCCGGAGGTATCCTCGATCAGGGAAAGTGAGGCCGTGAAAAGGACCCTGAGAAAGGTAATGTGGGAGAAGGCCGGGATAATCAGGTGCGGGTCTTCACTGGAAGAGGCAAGAAAGAGGCTTCGCTCTTTCGGCAGGATCACGGAAGGAAATTACCTTACCCGTCATGAACTGGAGATAAAGAATATGCTCACTGTCGCGGCCCTCATCGTGGAGGCGGCGTTCTGCAGAAAAGGGAGCGTCGGTGCCCACTACCGGACAGATTACAGGAACAGGGGCAGAAGCTGGCGCCGTCACATCAGCTGGGACAGGACAAAGGTTGCCTTCCGGGACGGCAGGGTCAAAAGTCGTTGATTGCGTCGATCAGGCTCCGGAGACTTCCGAAATCCCTGCGGTTGAAATCCGCTATCAGACGGGGCAGGTCGGAAAGCTCGGGTTCGTCCTCCTCCTCGGGCAGCGCTCCGGACAGGTATATTTTCCCCCCGGGGGCAAGTATGCCCCGGAACCGGCGGCCCAGCTCCCCGACGGACTTCCTGTCTATCGTGGACGCAAGCCGTATGACGAGCTTCTCGTTGACATAGCGCATGCTGTGATATCGCCGGTAGAAACGGTCAATCCTGGCAACCACGTCATCCACGGTGTCGAAAAGTTCGAACAATTTGAAATCGGAGGAAGCGATATAGCCGCCGGCGAGAAGTTCATCCTCGAAGAACCGCTTCCATTTAATCCAGTAATCCCCCTTTGGCTCATCGACCAATATGAGGGGAAGGGGATAACGTTTGCCGGTCTGCACAAGGGTCAGGGTTTCCATGGCCTCGTCGAGGGTGCCGAAGCCTCCCGGGAAGAGCGCAACCGCATCGGCCTCCTTGAGAAAGGCCACCTTCCGGTTGAAGAAATATTTATAGGTTATGAGACGGGGATTGTTCTCCAGCACGGGATTCGGCTTCTGCTCGAAGGGCAGCCGGATATTGACCCCGAAGGAGTGGGAGCGCCCGGCCCCCTCGTTCACCGCCTGCATTATGCCCCCACCGGCCCCGGTAATGACCATCCATCCCATTCGCGCCAGCTGCCGCCCCAGCCTCCTTGCCATCTTGTAAACAGGCTCGTCCGGTCTGGTCCTGGCAGACCCGAAGACAGTGACTTTCTTGACGTTCACATAACGGCCGAATATCTTTGAGGTGAACCGCATCTCCTTGAGTGTGGTATTCATGAGTTTCAAATCCGCCCTGCCGTCTTCCTCCTGGCCGGCTTTAAGGGCGGCGATGATCATGTCACGGATGATTTCGGGATGACGCACGTCACCTGCCATCTCCATCAGCCGTTCGATCTCTTCATCCACGGGTCCGTTAGATTCGGCAAAACGGAGTATCATCGTAACAAGACAACGGGACAGGCCTCAAAATGAAAACCGACGCTCTCCCTCTCTCCTGTCCTTCTTTTCATAGTAACTAATGTACCAGCTGACCATGCCGGAATGTCAAGGAGGCGAAACTCCTTGACACCTGTTCCGGTCGGCAGTATAAAGGACTTAACAGGAGGGTGATACAAGATGGCGAAAGTATCTCTCGTGTCCGGAAAGAAGCGGCGGGACAACGTAATAAATGCACTCGATCTGATAAAGGAAGAGGTCGGGGCCCGGGGGAAGGTCCTGATAAAGCCCAACCTCAGTGCGCTGGAAAATGAATACGCGAATACAAGCCTGGAAGCTGTCGAAGGAGTGGTTGACTTCCTGAACGCCCGATTCAAAGGGCTTTCGATAACCGTCGGGGAAAGCAGCGGCAGCGCCTTCCTGGCGGGTATGTCTACAAAGAAGGTGCTCGAACGTTTCGGTTACTACGGACTGGAAAAGAAATACGGGAACGTCAGGGTGGTCGATTTCGACGAATGGAAGGACTTCCGGAAGATGACTGTCAGGATGGTTTACGGGCACAGCACGGTGAGGATCATGAAACACGACTTCGATTATATCGTCTCCCTCTCCCTTCCAAAAACCCATGATTTCGTAATAGCCACCCTGGGAATAAAGAACATCATGGCGATGGTACACAGGCATGACAGGATCCATATCCATGGCCTCAGGGGGAAGGCCTTTCTTCAGGGGGGTACGAAGATGTTTCCCTTTCTGCCCGGGTTCCTCCGGAAACCCCTCCATGATCTGGGGAGGCACATCGTCGTAAGCCTCGGCGGTTACCCCGAATCCGTGGTACTGACCAATATCAATCTCGCGGAACTGGCAAAGGCCGTAAGGCCCGATCTGGTTGTGCTGGACGGCATGACAGGCATGGAGGGAGAGGGGCCCCTGCTGGGAGAGCCTGTTGCGCTTGGTGTTGCCGTGGCCTCTGCAGACCCGCTGAAGGCAGACGGCGTGGGGGCCAGACTGATGGGTCTCGATCCGGCAGGAATAGGATATTTCTGGTACCTCCAGAGAGACGGCTACGGCGATTATTCCCCTTCCGGGCTGGTCGGTGAGCAGATTGAACAGTATGCCAGGAAATTCAGGATGCACCCTCGCTATGCAGAGCAAACAAAATGGTTGGAGAGCAAGGAGTCTTCAGATCCACAGGCGGTAGATCCGCGGCCGGGGAAACAAAAAATGTCCTAATATCCCGAGGCCTATGAAATAGACAAGCGGGGAAAGGGCAAGAGAACAAACCATCTGTGCGACTCCCGACCCGACCCGGCCTTTTACCATCACTATAATCGAAATGATGAAGGCAGCCAGATTGAGGGCCCATCCTATCATCCCAAGTCCCGGTATCGGTATCAGGAAAAGCGCCCATGCGGCAATGAGACAACTCCATCCGGCTTTCACAGGCGGCATCTGTCGATCAACGGTGCCGGTTCTCTCGTCACAACCTTCCATAACGATTTTTACTTTATACTGCGGCGTGCATTAAAGGCAAGGCGGGCCAGGACGGGGGAAAAGAACAAACGGCCTGAATATCTCGAGAAAAACCCCTGTGATTCAAATCACATCGGTATCTGCCGCCTTTTTTTACCATTGGAGTGAGGAGAGTATCACTCACCGTTCTCCCGCAAAGAAGGGAAGGAGGGCCGCTATTTGCGGCCAGGCAAGAGACGATGAATCTTCCGCGGCTAACATTACCCCGGGCAAGTTTCCGGCATTCCATCGACTGCCTGACTGACGTGACCGTGACAGACGATGCCAGAGACGAGAGATAACACCCGGGAAAATGATTCAGCCCTTAGAATGCTGTCCAGGGTGGCAAACTACATCGTCATCCTTGGATGGGCCATGCTTGCACTCTTTATTGTTTTACTCATCAGGGACGTAGGACCAAGTGTTGACATCTTAAAATACTTTCTCTCCATGGGGCAGTCCGGGATCAGGTTCCGCGCCTTAATGCTGCTGGGTCCCTTCCTGATGACGGTCATAGCATACCTCATTAAGCAGCGGACTGCCGACATCGCCATGGTCAATGATTGCCTCATCAGGGAAAACATCGAGCGTAAGGAGATAGAGGAGCAACTGAAACAACGGGCCTTTTACGATGCCCTGACCAATCTGCCCAACCGGGCCCTTTTCATCGACCGCCTGAATAATGCCCTGGAGCGCAGGAAGCGATATCCGGACCATATTTTCGCCGTGTTCTTTCTGGATGTTGACCGGTTTAAGGTGATAAATGACGGACTCGGGCACTCCGGTGGAGACCAGTTCCTGGTCTCGATCTGCCAGAGACTGAAGAAGAATACGAGGGCGGTCGATACGGTTGCCCGCTTCGGAGGCGATGAGTTCGCCATTTTGATGGAGGATGCAAAAAATATCTCCACTGTAAACGATTTGTCAGGCCGCATCATGAATGGAATGACGCAGCCATTTCACGTGTTGGGCCATGAGATATTTGCGACCGTAAGCATCGGGATAGTGATGAGCGATCAGGGCGATTATACCCGACCCGACGAACTAATTCGTGATGCCGACATCGCGATGTATCACGCCAAGGAGCGCGGCAAGGCATGTCATGTGATATTCGACTCAACAATGCAGGCGGAAGCCGCCGCCGCGCTCTGGTTCGAAACGGAACTCCGGCGGGCGGTGGAAAGAAACGAGTTCACCGTCTACTACCAGCCTATCATATCGATGAAGAACAATAGTATTATAGGTTTCGAGGCCCTGGTCCGCTGGCGGCATCCGGAGCGCGGGCTTATCGCCCCGACGGATTTCATGGCGGCCGCGGAAGAAACCGGGCTGATTCTTCCTATCGGTCAGTGGGTCATCCGCGAGGCATGCAGACAGTTGCGCGAATGGCAGGACCATTTTCCGGAGTACCGCAACGTGACGGTCAGTGTGAACGTCTCAAGCAAAGTATTTTCTCAACCCGAGTTCTATGACTTTGTTGAAAACGTCCTTCGTGAAACCGGTCTTGACCCCCGGAAGTTGAGGCTGGAAATCGTCGAGAGAATGCTTATCGAGAACCCTGAACTGGCGGCCACCCTTCTGCAGCGGCTGCAGGACTTGAAGGTCCGGCTCGATATCGACGACTTCGGCACCGGGTACTCCGCCCTGAATTATCTGCGTCAGTTCCCTATCAACGGACTGAAGATCGACCGCTCTTTCATCAAGGCCATCACTTTTAACAGGAACAGTGCTGAGATCGTCAAGATAATCATCGCCCTGGCCCATGCCCTGAGCCTGGACGTCATAGCGGAGGGGATAGAAACGACCGAACAACTCGAAATATTCCGCAAAATGGAAGGTGAATATGCGCAGGGCTTCTTCATCTTCAGGCCCATGGACAGCAAGGCGATAGAGGGCCTGCTGTCTTCGAAGTAAACCGGGCCGGACCTGCCACATGGGAAAAAAACGGCCTCGTCCCAATGGGTGGCGATGCGGGACTGCCGGGAATGTTATCCGGGAGACCTGAATACGCCGAGGATGTAAAAAGATGAAATTGCGATCGTAAAGGCGCAGGCCGCTCTGAAGAGTTGAACGGGAAGACCGGATATCGGATTGACAACAAGTCCTCCGAAAACGGAATAACAGATAAAAGCGATACCCGCAACGGCCAACCCGCCGGTCAGTTTTGAGGTCCCCACTTCCTTCATAAGAGTGCCGAGCTTCAAAAGAGCGATCCCGCTCAAGAGTGACCCGGTAAAGCCGAAACTGCGCCGGACGATAAGACCGGCCTTAACGATATCGCTTTCGCCTTTTACCGTAAGAAAGACGGCGCACCCGATAAACAAAACAGCGGGAAGCGATCTCCAGGCATTTCTGTTATTGCTCCGATAAGTCAGCAGATTGACCGCAAACTGTAAGAGGGCAAAAAAGGATATGATCATGACGCACTTGGACAGGTATAACAGTGCCGTGGATTCCCCCGTTCCGCCGAGCTTGCGGATAAATCTTACCCAATCTATCAGCTCCGTCGCCCCGTGCATGAGTCCAAAAATTATGAGTACGTAAAAGGCAGTAACAAAAGCGACTGACGTTGCCATTCTTACCCCACGCAATATAACCAGAGACATGACCACGAAACTCATTCCATAAATGAAATAGATATAAAACAGGGGATCTCTTAAAACCATGTTCATATATTCCTCCTCACCCTTGAGAGAAGTACTTTCTGAAAAGAGTATTCAATTCGGATTCGAATTCAACAGCCTGCTCTTTTGTGACGAAAAGGACGGCGGATTTTACGACGTTCCTGATCAAAGCCCTGCAGTCATCTGACGACAGGGAATCGACGTCCTTATTCAACTTCGCCAACTGCTTCTTAAAAATGGCGTTGCTTACGATTCCACTTGTGAGGTTTCTTGTGACCCCTTCCATCTGCTCTACAAATTCTCTGCTTCCCGACATATCTCCGTTTCCGCCAACGCTATTTTCCGGCGAATGATTATCTACCATACGGAGACGTTTGTCAACAGAGTCCATGATTCTCAGGATGTAACACGCCTGTCCGGAAGTGTCCGCACCTTCGTACGACTTTAATTGGCGGTGAAACTCCCAGCTGGTCCGTATAGCCCCGACTCAATGACAGGTATCGCGAATGAAAACCAATGCTAATTTCGATCAAGCGCCATGCTGCCTCTCTCTCCACGGCTGATCATGACACCCGATGAGTGCAAAATATCGTCTTGAGCGGATACTCCGTAGTAAGAACAGGTGCCTCTCACTCACGCTTTCCGACAGGCGCGAGGTAGATGGCGAACTCCTCATTTCCGTCAACGCCCAAGAGATTGTCCAACAACTCTTGATGATACGCGGCAACTGCACAGGTCGCTGCGTGGATCGCCTCGCAGGCGGTATACAGATTTTGGCAGACATGCCCTGCGTCAATGGCGATAACCTTGTGCGCCGCGATGTCGTATCGCCATTCCATCCTATAAGGTATGGCAGTCCAAATGAATGTAACAGCCGACTTTCCGACAAAATCCTGGCCCAGGGCTGCCTTGGAAAGCAGAGAGGACAAGTCTGCCGGCTGCGATATTGGCAGAAGCCGGTGCTCCACCGGCAGATAACGATAAATCCCCTCCTCAAGCCCTGCGACATTAAAAACGCAGAGATAGGTCTCAAGTGCATGGCGGCATCCTGCAGACGGGACGACTCTGAAGGCGATGCCCGGGGCAACTATCTTTCGGATCCCCTGGGTAGCCCAGAGCAGGAAAGAAAGCTCCTTCAGAGTAAGCAGACCGGGCTTGAAAGAGCGGCGGCTCCTTCTATTGGCAATGGCGGTAAAAACATCCGTCACTGAAATGTCGTGCAGTTTTTCAGCCGGAACTAGATCGATGCATTGAGCCGCGTCAGGGAAGGGTTTTTCGAGGGGGGGTGAGGCAATCCCTTGGTTCTGGTCGGTATTGCTGAAATCAACCATCTGCCTGACTGTATCCTTCAGAAAGAATCGGAATCTGTCTCTCGATGATTGATCCATCTTGATCCCCCTTTCCTTCCGAACACCTGTTGAACACTTCGGAGGTATTTCCAGTCTATTTCACAAATTGCTGTTCTCATATATTAGCGATTATATCATACCCGTTCTCGTGTCAAGCGGGACTTAACAGGGGACACCTCTTTCGTGTCAGACAACATACCGGGATATAGTGAAAAGGGTCACAGAACGCTTTCAAGCATACAATAATGTCCCGGGGAGAAAGCTCAAATGCAGGCCCTCCTTTAATCGGGTGAACTTATGGATATTTAGGGATATAATGGATAATGGAGTCTCAGAGAAGCCTCGGCGATAAAGGAGATCATGTGTTCTCGCATGAAGGGGAAATGACCGCCGGAAGAGATTCCGGTGAAATCGCTGTGAAACAAAGATTGCGTATCCTTAGTCTTGAGGACAATGAAGATGATTACGAACTCATAAAGGCGAATATCGCCAGACAGGGCATTTCCTGTGAGATTATGCGCGTCGAAACAAGAGAGGCTTTTGTCTACGCCCTTAGCGAGGACGGATTTGACTTAGTCCTGGCCGATTATTCGCTTCCCTCCTTCACCGGGCTTGCCGCATTGGAGATTGCCAGGGAAAAATCTCCCGGAGTACCTTTTATTTTTGTCTCCGGTGCCATCGGTGAAGAATTTGCGGTTGAAACTCTCCAACGGGGCGCTACGGACTATGTGCTTAAAGACAGGCTGTCACGGCTCGGGTCTGCAATAAGTCGGGCATTAATCGAGGTGGAGGAGCAGACTGCTCGCGTTCGGGCCGAGAAAGAGCTCGAAAGTTACCGAATAAATCTTGAAGAATTGGTAAAAGACCGCACGATCGAGCTAAACAAAATAAACGAAAGGCTTCAGCGCGAGCTTGCGGAACGAAGGAGGACTGAGGAGACATTGTACCGCCGGGAACAGGAATTCGCGGCACTTGTTGAAAATGCTCCTGATGTTGTTCAGCGTTTTGACAGAAAGTTGCGGCATCTCTATATCAATCCTGCAGTGAATCGCCTTGCAGATGTGGACCCTCAGGCGTTTATCGGCAAGACATACAGAGAACTTGGGTTTCCTGAAGACGTTGTCGGGACATGGGAAAAGGCATTGTGGGACAGCTTTGAGACAGGACTGGAAAAAGTGATCGAATTCGAAATGCCCACGCCCCACGGGCGACGGTTCATCGAGGCCCGCCTCGTGCCGGAATTCTCGAAAGACGGTTTAATTGAATCTGTTCTGTCCATATCCCGTGATATTACCGACCGCAAGAAGTCCGAAGAAGAATTGCACACTGCGTCCATAACCGACGAACTGACAGGACTCTTCAACCGTCGCGGCTTCCTGATACTTGCGCAAAAACAGTGTGAAATCGCAAAGCGGCACAGAAGACACTTTTCCATTCTGTTCCTCGACCTGGACGGAATGAAAAAGATCAATGACACATTCGGGCACAAAGGGGGCGATCAGGCCCTCGTTGATATCGCTGCCATCCTCAGGAAGACCTTTCGGGAATCGGATATCATCGCCCGGATCGGGGGAGACGAGTTCACCGTTCTCATAACGGAGCCTCCCGGCTCTGAAATCAAGAAGACCCTTGATCAGCATGTCGAGGAAAATCTCAGAATTCACAATGAACGGACAAAGAAGGGATACAGGCTGTCGGTCAGCATGGGGATAGTCCTTTATGATCCTGAACACCCTTGCTCACTCGATGAGCTTCTCACTCATGCAGATGAGTTGATGTATGAAAACAAGCAAAATCGTCAGTTGAAGGAAGAGATGACGCAGTTAGCACAGAAACGAAATAACAGGGAAAGACTTGATGACCGTCATGTAACCAGCAGTCGCTGCACGATAGGACTCCACGTGTCCGGTGTCAGCCTGATAGAGAATATCAGTCTCGGCGGAATATCCGTGAGGACCTCCCAGAGGCTGACGAAGGGTACTATTTACGGAATCAGGATACGTGCCGGCGCCAATAGGGAGCTTTCGCTTAAAGGTGTTGTTGTGTGGTCTTTATTGACCAGCGGAGTCAGGGCTGTTTCAGATAAGGAAACACCCTGTTACCTGTCCGGACTGAGATTCGTCAGACTAACCAGGCGGACGTTAGATTCCCTGGAGAAATTTGTCCTCAGTCTCAGTGAGTAACTTTCCTTGCCAAGGCTTGGTTGGCCGTCTGGAGTGGCTCCGCCCGGTCCCGGCAACTACTGACGGCTTGAAAGGAAAATCCGCGACGGTTTCATCGGCCTGAAACTGAGGTTACCAGCCACGACTATTTCATGTTTGAAGGCTTGCCCGTCTCGTCAGAAACCGCAGAAGCGCCCGTCCCGCGCTTATGCATCCTTCGCGTATGGGACAACAAACCGGGATGGCATTAGAATGTTCAGAGAACGCGCCGCTCCTTTCATAGTGGTCGAAAAGAAAATGAAGATGGTGTAGACTTTATATGACGGCCAGGGAGGAGTTGGGATGGATATGGTTCTGGATAATATGGAAGTCCGCGTTTTGGGTTGCCTAATCGAGAAGGAGATCACCACCCCGGAATATTACCCCCTTTCGCTGAATGCCCTGACAAACGCATGCAATCAGAAATCGAACCGCAGACCCGTTCTCTCCGTCGACGAAGCCGCCGTATTGAAAGGGCTCGAAGGACTGAGTCAAAAGGGACTTGCACGGGAGACACATGCATCAGGAAGCCGCGTCCCCAAATACCTGCATGAATTACTTTCCAGGTTCGACCTGTCCGGACACGAACTGGCGGTCCTCTGCGAGCTGATGCTCCGCGGACCGCAGACCCCCGGGGAACTCCGTTCGAACGCCGGTAGAATAGCCCATTTCGCAAATATTGGGGAAATCGAAGAGGTGCTGAAGGCCTTAACGGAACACGATCCGCCCCTCGTTACAAAGCTGCCGAGGGAGGCGGGAAGGAAGGAATCGCGATACGCGCATCTTCTCTCGCCCCAGGACGTCGGGGAACAGGCCGCCCATGATCTGAGCACCGGGTCATCAGTAACATCCCGGGGACAGGCATTAAATGAGACGGTGAAAAGGATGGAAGAGGAGATCGCACGGATCAGGGAAGACCTGGAAGAGCTCAGACAGGCCTTTGAACAGTTCAGGTCGCAATTCTGAGGGCCGGATCACGCGGATCAGATATCGATGTTCCTCGCTTCGAGGGCGTGTTTGGTGATGAACTCTTTTCTCGGTTCGACCTGGTCGCCCATAAGTACCGTGAATATCTGGTCGGCCATGACACTGTCTTCCACGCTCACTTGCAGAAGGGTCCTCTTGTCCGGGTTCATAGTCGTGTCCCAAAGCTGCTGGGGATTCATTTCGCCCAGGCCCTTGTAACGCTGGATGCTCAAACCCTTCTTCGCGGCCTCGAAGACGAAGGCGTGCAGTTCGGCCGTTGATTTCATCTCGTGGGGGCCGTCCTTGGCGGCGATGGTATAGGGAGCGGGCCCCATCTCCTTCATGTAACCGTAAAGGGTATCAAGCTCCCTGAATTCAGGCGACAGCAGGAGGTTGGAATCGATCGTGAGCTTTAAGTTGTGCCGCCTAATTTCGACACCGTAAGCGTCATGCTCCTCTTCCTCGTATAGATTGCCGGCAGACACACCGGGTACCCGTGCCCTGATCTTTTCGACGAGTCCGGTCATTTCATTCCTGTCCTTCAGCTTCGCCATGTCGATACCTTCAGCAAGCAGGACCCTCAGCACCCTCGGGTCCCTCCGCCTCCTCTCAAACCAGCTCATAAGCTTTTCGAAGTGATAGAGCCTTTTCAGGAAGGGTATCAATGCCTTCCCCTTCACATTCTGCCCTTTGATTGGGATCACGATATCTTCCGCAGCGAGTTCGAAGAGCATGTTCTGCATCTCCGTTTCGTTCTGTATGTATTTCTCGCTCTTGCCCTTCTTCACCTTGAAAAGAGGGGGCTGGGCGATGTAAAGGTACCCGTTTTCGATCACCTGGGGCATCTGCCGGAAGAAGAATGTGAGCAGAAGAGTCCTGATGTGGGCGCCGTCAACGTCCGCGTCCGTCATCAGTACGATCTTGTGATACCTTATCTTCGAGATGTTGAAGTCCTCCACGCCAATCCCCGTCCCCATGGCCGTGATGAGTATCCTTATCTCCTCGGAGCCGAGCATCTTGTCGAACCGCGCCTTCTCGACATTCAGTATCTTTCCCCGGAGGGGCAGTATCGCCTGCGTCCGGCGGTCCCTTCCCTGTTTTGCGGAACCTCCGGCGGAGTCACCCTCTACTATGAAGAGCTCGCTCAGCGACGGGTCTTTCTCGGAGCAGTCCGCAAGTTTTCCTGGCAGGCCGGTGTCCTCAAGCGCCCCCTTTCTCCTTGTCAGCTCCCTTGCCTTCCTGGCTGCCTCCCTGGCCCTTGCGGCCTGGATCGCCTTTTCTATTATCTTCTTCGCTATGGAAGGGTTTTCTTCGAAATAGGTCGACAGGGTGTCGTTCACGATTGATTCGACGATGCCCTTCACCTCGCTGTTTCCGAGCTTCATCTTCGTCTGGCCCTCGAACTGGGGGTTGGGAAGTTTGACGCTGATCACCGCCGTCAGGCCCTCCCTGATATCATCGCCGGAAACGCCGTCTTTCCCGTTCTTTATCACTCCGGCGGAAGAGGCGTAGCTGTTGGCCGTCCTCGTGAGGGCCGACTTGAACCCGACCAGATGGGTGCCGCCTTCCCGCGTGTTGATATTGTTGGCAAAAGTGTAGATCGTCTCCGCGTAACTGTCGTTATACTGGAGCGCCACCTCGGCTATGATGCCGTCCTTCTCCCCGGAAATATAGACGGGCTTGGGATGCAAAGCCGACTTGTTCTTGTTGAGATGCTCCACAAAGGACACGATGCCGCCCTTATATAAAAACTCCTGTTGCTTGTCCGCCCTTTCATCCAGGATGGTTATCTTCAGGCCCTTGTTCAGGAAAGCCAGTTCCCGCAGCCTCTGGGAAAGGATGTCGTAGCTGAATTCTGTCGACTCGAATATCTCCGGGTCCGGCTTGAAGGTGACCTTGGTGCCTCTCCCCTTGGTCTTCCCGACAACCGTCAGCGGCCCCGTCGGTTTTCCCCGTTCGAACCTCTGCTGAAAGACCTGTCCGTTCTGCTTTATCTCCACTTCGAGCCACTCGGAGAGGGCATTAACCACGGATATACCGACGCCATGCAGCCCGCCGGATATCTTATACGCCTTTGATTCGAATTTGCCCCCGGCGTGGAGCTCCGTCAGCACCACCTCTGCGGCCGAACGCCTCTCGGGATCGCCCATATGAGGACCTGTCGGGATGCCCCTTCCGTCGTCTATCACGGTGCAGCTGCCGTCCAAATGGAGGACGACCTCAATGTTGCCGCAGTACCCTGCCAAAGCCTCGTCGACGCTGTTGTCCACGGCCTCGTATACGAGGTGATGGAGGCCCTCCGGCCCCGTCGAACCGATATACATCGCCGGCCTCTTTCTCACGGCACTCAGGCCCTTGAGGATCTTTATGTCCTCGGCACCATAGGTCTCCTGCTTCTCTTTATCCGCTATTATCTTTTCGTCGTCCATTCTTACCCTTTTTCTCTCGTTAAATTACCCGGCTTGCTCTCAAATGGGGTGAGTCCCTGCGGGTGGATCACTTCGGGATCCCGGGCACCGGGAGAATATCTCGCTTCCAACCGGTTTCTTATGACTTCTCCGGTCCCCGGACATCTTATATTCTAACCTATTCGGCAACCTTTTTTTGGGGGGAACCGGCCGTCAGATCCGCATGGGCATTATGACGCAACGGTAATCCTGGTCTTTCTCCTCCCTGATCAGCACCGGGCTCAGCGGGGCCTGTAGTTCCATGACTACCTTCTCCGATCCCATCGCATCAAGAATATCGATAAGATACTTCGCGTTGAAGCCTACAGAGAGTGTCTCGCCCTGGTATTCGGCGCTTATTTCATCACGGGCCTCGCCGAGGTCGGGATTCGAAGATGAGACCGTAATCCGGCCTTCTTCGACATCGACCTTCACGGCGTTGGAGCGCTCCCTCGACATGATCGACACCCTCCGCGCGGTCTTCGCCAGTGCCTCCCGTGCGGCAGTCACCTTTTTTTCATTGTCCGCCGGGATTACCTGCTCGTAGTTAGGGTATGTCCCCTCTATCAGTCTTGTAAGAAACTGCATATCTCCTACGCCGAAAAGCAAATGGTTCTTGCCAAGGACAGCCTTCACCTTGCCCTCGGCCCTGTCGATAAGTTTTCTCAGTTCAACGGCGGCCTTCCTCGGGACTATAAGTTTCTTTTCTTCCTTCACGTCGCCCTCGGTGCTTCTGTGGACAATGGCAAGCCTGTGCCCGTCCGTTCCGACCACAGTCATCCCGGCGCCGGGGCTGAGATGGAAAAGGAGTCCGTTGAGGGTGTATCGCGTATCGCTTTCGCCCGCCGCATAGACCGTCTTCTCTATCACTTCCGCCAGCACCTTCGAGTCGAGCTCCACTTCCTCCATGTCTTCCATCCCGGGCCACGCCGGAAACTCCTTGGCCGACAGGCAGGCCAGCCGGAAGCTGCTTGCGCCGGCCTTGACCTTCAGCCACTGCTCGTCAACGGATTCGCAGGTGAGGTCGCCTTCTACCTCACGCACGATCTCAAACATCTTCCTGGCGGGGATACAGATGCTGCCTTCTTTTTCCACTTTAAGGGTGAGGGGCTCTTTCAGGGCCGTGTCGAGGTCCGTGGCAGTGATGAACGAACCCTCCATACGCGCATCCAGGAGAAAATGGCTCAGAACGGGCATCGTGTTCCTCTTCTCAACAATATTTTGAATATTCGACAGCTTCGCCAGTATTTCATCCTTCGAGACGATTACTTTCATGGCCCCTCCTTAGGTTATTATCTTCTGCAAAAGGTTCTCAACCGCCCGGCTGAAGGTTTCGTCCTTCGACCGCCTGTCCTCGACCTGCCTGCACGCATAAATAACCGTCGCGTGGTCCTTGCCGCCAAAGTGCTTCCCGATGTCGTTCAGGGAGGCCCCGGTCGTCTGTTTGCACAGGTACATCGCAACCTGTCTCGGCAGAGAGATGTCCTTTGTCCTTCTCCTGGCCTTTATATCGCTGAGCGATATATTATAAAAATCACAGACAATTTTCTGCACCATCTCCACGGTCACCGGCCTGTCGATATCATTAACTATATCCTTCAAAATCTTCCTGGTAGTGTCGATGTTTATCTCTTCCCCGGAAAGCGCCGCCTGTGCCGCAATCCTGATAAGGCAGCCTTCCAGCTCTCTGACATTGGACTTTATTTTCGTGGCCAGGAACTCCACTACGTCCCCGGGCAGTCTCCTTATGTCCATCATCTCAGCCTTTTTCTGGATGATGGCGATCTTCGTCTCCACATCCGGGGGCTGGATATCGGCGATAAGTCCCATATTGAACCTTGACCGCAGCCTGTCGGTCACCTCGCTTATTTCCCTGGGCGGCCTGTCGCAGGAGATAACTATCTGCTTCTGCTTTTCATACAGGCTGTTGAAGGTGTAAAAGAATTCCTCCTGGGTCGCCGTCTTCCTGGCGATGAATTGAACGTCGTCGAGCAGCAGGAGATCGAGGTTCCTGTATTTTTCTTTAAGCTCGACCATCTTGTCATGCCTCAGAGACGACACGACCTCGTTTGTGAACTGTTCGGAGGAGACGTACATTATCGAAAAATCGTGTCTTTCATCCAGGACCCGGTTCCCTATGGCATTCATAAGATGCGTCTTTCCTAGTCCGACCCCCCCGTATATGAAAAGCGGGTTATAGGTCCTTCCGGGCGCATCCGCCACGGCTATGGCCGCCGCATGGGCAAACTGGTTGCTGTTACCCGTGATGAAATTACCAAAGGTATATTTCGGGTTGAGATAGATCCCCCTGCTCGCCAGTCTGCTCCTTTTGTGTTCGAGCTTGTCGCTTATCTTCTTCTGCGTATCGGGCTGTTTCTCCTCGACCCTGTAGCGCAAATTCACTGGGTAGCCGATCACGGACTCAATCGCCTCCCGGATGATATTCGGATAAGAGTCCTCTATCCACTCCTTGAAAAACCTGTTGGGTATTTCGAGGGTGGCAGTCCTTTCCTTGAAGTTTGTGAGCCTGATCGGTTTGAACCAGAGATCGAATACGCTGTTGCCTAACTTCCCCTCTATTTTCGAAAGACTCCTGCTCCAGATTTCCTCTATGGTCATCTCTTTCATAATTGCCTTATTAACAAGTTACTAACAATTGTTAGTAACTTTCAGGTCGGAAGGTAGGGTATTATAGCTCAATTTCACATTCCAGACAACATCCCTGTGACACCGCTGTCAGCATCCTGTGAAGTTTTTTCCCCATCCCATCCCGTTTGTATCCGGGGAGGATTTTCCCCATGGTTATGACAAAGAATTATTAAGTAAAATCAATAAATTAACGCCCTTCTATACCTTTCAACACCACCTACAACTACTACTATTTTTTTAAATATAAAATAGTAAGGATAGTAATATAAACGGATTGTGAAATAGAAAACACACGGGATCTCAAAAAAGAACCTCCCAACACCCTTTTATGTTCTACTTGTTCTGTTATTCCTTTAGCAACAGCTTTCTTACGTCCCCTGTCCTGATGGTAATCTTGTGGGAGTCGAGATATTCAAGAAAAGGTAAGGCATATTTCCTTGTCGTATTAAGGAGATCCCGGAAATCTGCAACGGTCATCTCTTTCTTTGTCGCAAAAAAACCCCTCAGCAGGCCCATCATCTTTTCATAAACCTTTTTCGAAAGAGAGAACGTCTCACTTATCCTGATCGTGCTTCCCTCTTTTGCCAGTATGTTAAGGATATCGGAAACACGTTTCTGGTCCATCTGGAACACCGACGCCAGTTCTTCCCTTGACGGCGGCTGAAAACCGCTCTTTTCGATAGTCTCAAGTATTCTTGTTTTAAAGTTTTCTTCACTGCTTGTAAGCTCTATCCTGAAGTCCCTGAGTCTGAGAAGATTTTTTTCCGTGACAACACCTTCCAGTCCTGACAATATGAAATTGAACATCCTTGGGTCAATTCGGAGCTGGTTCCTCACCTCCTCCTTCGGCATGCCGTGCTTGAGAGGGTTCTTTTCATGGAATGACTGTAACAGTCCCCTTATTCCCTTCTGGAGTGAGTCCAGCGACTTCCTGTGAATAAGGATATCCTCGAACCGCACGACCTCCCCCGAATCTGTCAGGTTCTCCAGCGCTTCCGAGAGGTCTCCCGTGCCGGCATTGATCCAGGCCAGAAGCCGTCGGACGGAAGTTCCGGTTGCCCTGGCATGCTCTATCTTAAGAGAAATCTTCCTGGCGAGGGTACCGCCATGAAAGACCTCGAGGTCGGAAATAATCTCCTTCCTTCTCCTCCTCGGGGGCGAAGGATCGAGCACCTCCCCGCCGCCGAGTGTCTCCAGAGGAGAGAATCTCCTTATAATATAATGATCTCCCGAAAGGGCGATCACAGGGTCTTTGAGCCTGAGCTGACAGTAACAGGATTCTCCGGCCTTCAGCTCATCCCTGCCGTAAAGCACCGCCCTGGCAATGGTCTCGGAGGTTCCGGTGTAGAAATGTACCAGGCTCCTGTTCTTCAGGGCCGGCACGTCCTCCAGAAGTTCGATAAAAACATCAATGTTCTTCGCCTGCTCGAAACTCACCGACGTTACGGCAACATCTCCTCTCTTCAAGTCCTCTTTTTCGACTCCCTGAAGGTTCATGGCCACCCTCTGGCCGGCAGATGCCGTCTTGATGGCCCTGCCATGGCTGTGGAGCCCCCTCACTTTCGTCTTGATGCCCGCCGGCAGTATTTCGAGAGGCTCCTCCAGAGCTATCCTCCCCGATATAGCCGTTCCGGTAACCACCGTTCCAAAACCCTTGAGAGTAAAGACCCTGTCGATAGGAAGCCTGAACAGGCCGTCCGAAGATTTCGGGGCTATCGTGAGGGCCAGTTCCCCTATTTGTTTCCTCAGCAGTTCTATATTTTCTCCTGTCTTCGACGATACAGGGATGATTACGGAGTCCTGAAGGAAAGTTCCCCTTACGAAGCCCCTGATGTCTTCACGGACCAGTTCAATCCACTCTTTTTCCACAAGATCGGATTTCGTGATCGCTATGAGTCCCGACTTTATCTTCAGTATATTGCAGATCGACAGGTGTTCGCGGCTCTGGGGCATGATCCCCTCGTCGGCCGCTATCACAAGAAGGACCATATCGATCCCTCCGGCGCCTGCGAGCATATTCTTTATCAGTTTCTCATGACCCGGCACATCGACAATGCCCACTGTAAGTTCGCTCTCCGGGTATACAATGTCTGCGAAACCTATGTCGATAGTGATGCCCCGCTCCTTTTCTTTTGTCGCTGTATTTTGGCCATTTTTTTCCAAGATACATGACCCGCGACTCGGACATTTATGAACGTATCCGGGTTAAGTCTGTGTCTGTGTGCGGCTGACTGCCGGGTTTCAGGTCTGTTTCATTGCTGCGGCGAGAGCGCTGCCGATACGGCCCGGACAAGACCTTTGATATCATCCTTTCCTATAGTCCTTGCGTCAAGGAGCAGAGAGTCTTCCCTGATCCTTGCGATTACCGGCGGTGAGCCTCTCCTCAGCCGTGATTCCACCTCGTTGACCGACATGACCCGCGGTTTTACCGAAACGGCAAATGAAGGGAACTCCATCCCGGGGAGAGAGCCGCCGCCGGCCCTGGAAGAGTCCTCTATTACATCGAACCGTTCGTCTGTGACGGCAGCGCGCAGGGCGGACGCGATTCTTCTCGCCCTTCCCCTGATCTCTTCAGGTGACTGAAAGAGCATCCGCAGGACGGGGATCTCCCGCACCGCATTCTCCGGGTCCAGGTATTCCATGAGCGTCGCCTCAAAAGCTGCGATGGTGAGCTTGTCGACCCTCAATGCCCGGGCGAGAGGGTTCTTTCTGATCCTTTTCATATATTCTTTTTTACCGACGATGATGCCCCCCTGCGGGCCGCCGAGCAGCTTGTCACCGCTGAAGGTCACAATATCGGCCCCCGAACTTACCGTCTCCTGAACAGAAGGTTCGCTGTGGATGCCGTACTTCCTGAGGTCGAGGAGGCATCCGCTCCCGAGATCGTACATCACCGGCAAGCCCTCTTTCCTGCCTAGAGAGACAAGGTCGCCGATCCGTACGTCTTCAGTGAAGCCCACTATCTTGTAGTTCGACTGGTGGACCTTCAGAATCAGCGATGTGTTCTCGTTTATGGCGTCCCTGTAATCGTAAGGATGGGTCTTGTTTGTGGTGCCGACCTCGCAAAGTATGGCGCCGCTTGCCTTCATCACGTCCGGTACCCTGAAGGAACCCCCTATCTCGACGAGTTCACCCCGCGACACCAACACCTCTTTCCCCCTCGCCAGGGTATTCAGACATATGAGGACGGCGGCGGCATTGTTATTTACTATGAGCGCGTCTTCCGCCCCCGTAATTTCCTGCAGGAGCCTCTTTGTGTGGGTATGCCTCTGTCCCCTCTTCCCTGCCTTCAGGTCATACTCAAGGGTGGAATATCCGGAGCCGACTTCACGCACGTGGTCCAGCACCGCGTCTGAGAGTATCGATCTCCCGAGGTTGGTATGGACGACGATTCCGGTGGCGTTGATTACCGGGGACAGGCTGTATGCCGAGAGTTCGCCCAGGCGTTTTTCGATGTCTTTGATGAGGTCACCGGCCGGGTCGGTCCTCAATCCTTCCAGTATCTCCGTCCTTCTGAGAGCGATCACATCCCTGACGGACTGAACGACGATCCGCCTTCGATACTGCGAGAGCCACTGATTGCCTTCAGGAGCCTTAAGCAGTTCGTCGACGGACGGCAGGCTTGAAAGAAGGTTCTGTTTTCCGGCTGGATCCAAACTAACCGAGTCCCATCTTCTTCAGTGTCTCATCTGCGGTACTGGCGCCGGGAGCGTCTTCGGGCAGGTAGAGCATTACCCCGCCCTTTACAGGCCGGATGACGATCTTCCCTTCCTGGGCGAGCCCGTTGGTGATTTCCACCGGGTTCTCACCGTTGAAGTATTTCTTGCACGCCTCGTTGAAGCCTGAATACACAGAGTGGATGCCTTTGTATCCCTCCTTTCTCAGACTTGTGATGGCCTTCCTGACAAATTCCTCATGCGAAAGTCTTTCTTCCATATTACCCCTCCTTTAAAAAGGTTAATCTATAATATCAGAGAACAGGCACAGGTTCTACTGCATCAGGGGGTCCGGGACGCCGGCCTCGGCGAACCCCTTCCGCCTCAGCACACAGCTGTCACAACCACCGCAGGGGCGGCAAACAGCCCCTCCTTTATCCTTTTCGTCCTTTTTCTGGGGGTCATAACAACTCCATGTGAGTGAATAGTCCAGCCCGAGTTCCGTACCCTTCCTGATGATATCGGCTTTTTTCATCGATATTAAGGGAGCGTTTATCCGGAAGTGAATTGCCCCCTCCACGGAGGCCTTTGTTGCAAGATTGGCCATCTTCTCATAGGCCTCGAGGTACTCCGGCCTGCAGTCCGGGTAGCCGCTGTAGTCTATCGCATTGGCGCCTATGAATATCTCCTCTGCCTCCAGCACCTCGGCCCAGGCAAGCGCGAAGGAAAGAAATATAGTATTGCGTGCAGGTACATATGTTACAGGAATCCCCGACTGAAGGACGGTGGACCCGGCCGTCTCATCTCCGGCCCCCGGGTGTTCTCCCTTCCTTCGGGGGACTTCCATGTCGGACGTAAGCGCCGAAACGGCAACCTCGCTCAGGTCGAACTTTACTATAAGGTGTTCTTCGACGCCCAGTGAAGCGGCTACCTTTCGCGCCGACTCAAGTTCTATGCGGTGCCTCTGATTGTAATCGAAGCTGAGGGCATAGGCCTTGAAGCCCCCCGCAATGGCCATCGACAGGACGGTAGACGAATCGAGTCCGCCGCTCAGAAGCACAACACACCTATCTTTCATGGCATTGCATATCTGCTATATATCCTCAATAAATATCATCAGGTGTACCTTCCGCCCCGTCGGCGCCCGCACTGCGGAGAATGTATGAATTGCCCGAGGCCTGGTAAATGAAATCTCTTCCCCAGGGGTCGAAGGTGTGCTTTATGTCTTCAAGACTGGCGGGATATTCTCCGTGCGCGACTCTGTAAGTGTCTATGCGGGACCTCAGTTCCGAAACCTCACCTGCAGCCCGTACTCTCCTGAAATAGTCGCCCCTGTTTATCAGAAGAACCGAAAAAGCGAGTACCAGGGAAAGGGTGATCGCGGCAGGGACAAGGTAATTAAGAAGGGACAGCGCCTTCCCTTTCTCTTCCGTTTCAACTCCCGCGACCGGCAGGGCTTCAACTGCAGCTACGATCCCTTTTTCGGCCAGGACCATGAGGGTCCTGGAAACGTCAAAGCTGTCTTTTGATGTGAGGTCTATGATGGTGCTTACGTCATTTTCTCCGTCGACGTACCGGAGGATCTCCTCCTCTTCCGCCGAGAGGTGCACTTCCTCCGTCATCGTTTGTTTGAAAACGGTATCAAGGGTCAGTTTCCCCTTTATGACTGACCATTCATCCAGTATGCGCAGTCCTTCCATGAGGAGATGCTGGGTATCGACTGAAAATGAGAACTCCGTGGCGACCGGCACCCGCCGGGACGTAAATTCCTAGGTGCCCTCTTTCCACCCGAAGAGCTGGATCACGGTCTCGGTAATCTGTCCCTCTATGATCTCGATGATTGTCTGTTTTTCGGCCAGTCCTCTTGTTATGAGGACTTTTCCGATTCCGGTCCCCGTGTTCCGATGCTCGTTGAGGGCCGCCTTCAGGTCTTCTTCGCCGATCAATCCCTTCTTAAGCAGGATCTTCCCGAGGCGGTTGTCTTCGTTCCGCCTTCTTGACTCGGCGCCTGTAATATTTCCTTCGACAAAGAGAAGCTTGACGCTGTCCATTTTGCCCTCGAGGGTAAGGACCCCCGTTTTCCGCTGGAAGTAGATCAGTTGAAGAATATCGGCAAGGCCGAAATCGGTCAGTGAGCCTTCTAGAGCCATCCCCTTGATATCCTCTCCCTTGTAATGAATTGAGATGCCGTCCACAACCCCGCCGCCATGGCCACCGTCAGCCAGCTTAACAAGCGGTAACCCGACAGGTCACCCGGTGAGAAGACAGACTGGGTCAGGGGCATGGAAACGAAAAAGAGAAACGGCCAGAGCAAAGCGAAACCGGACAGTATTCTTCCCGAAAATATCTGTGGTATGCCGGGCAGCGTGAATGAAAGGACCTTCAACATGTTCCTGCGGCTCCGCCCGTGGTTATAAATGGCGAGCAGCCGTGATACCCTTTCCTTTACGTCCAGTTCATCGAGCTTTATAAGGGAAGCGTAACACTGAGGGCACATCTGGCCCCATACGAGGCTCCTTTCACATTTTGCACAAAGGATCTTGCTGCATTTTCTGCACCGGTAGGCCCTTTCCCGCATTCGCGTGTCCAGAAGATAAAATCCCGCAAAGAGCAGTAAGGCGAAGACGGGGAAAAGCATAACCGGCACCGGTGTCATGCCGAGGGCCGAAGTCTTTCCGTACCGCCTGCGCATATCTTTCCATAAGGCCGCCGCCGGGAGGGTCTCATCTGCCACGAATCTGTTCGGGTTTCTGGAAGACTCCAGGCTGTAGAGCGCCACTGCATCCCGGTCGAGTCCAAGGGCTGACTTGTAATATTCGTTTCCACCCTTAAAATCGAGCCGCTCCCGCGAGACCTGGGCCAGGTTGAAATAAGCGGACGCGAGGGGCTTTATCGTGAGCGCCTTCATATAATAATCGAATGCCTTGTCCAGATAGGACTTCCTGCTGTCGTCAAAATGGTAGAGCCCTACGTAACAGTTGCCGAGATTTACGTAGACCCTCGCATCGGGTCTTTTCCTCAGGAGCCTCTCATTCAGGGCTATGGCGTCTTCATACCGGCCCTCGTGCTTGAGCGCCAGGGCATAGGCGAAGAGGGCGTCATAGTCGTCATTGCCGTCAAGGACCGAAAGGGCATACCTGTTGCCCTGGAAATCGTTCGTCTGGACGATCGCCTTGAGGGTTCCCGACGAGTAGGAATTGACGAAGAAGGAGGCGGTGCGGAAGATAAGCGGGGAAAAGAGGAGGACCAGGAGATAGAAATAAAGCAGTATCCTGTCCGTTTTTTTCATGTACAGCGCAAGGAGAACCAGCAGACAGCCCATGAGGACCAGAGGACCCGTGAAGGCCAGAAGCAGGAGCACCGGAAGTACCGCCGACATCCGCCTTGATTCCGCGATGTCGTGAGTCAGCAGAGGGATATCCCGGAAAAGCCTGGTAATGACGACAAGCATGACAGCGACGATAAAGGAAAGTACCAGGCTGAAAAACAATGATGCAGCCAGCGAAAAGGACCACCAGAAGTTTCTCGAATAGGCGCTCACACCCTGGATCATGTAATCGATGCTCTCCAGTATGCCCCGGACCGAAAAGGAAAGACTGGCCTTTGAAAGGGCAAAATATGCAGCCGGCAGGTCAGGCGAGCAGGCGAGCGCTTTTTCAAGCAGTGCCCCCGCATCCGGCTTGTTCAGGCGGGCTTCTGCCATGAGGTGATATGCGCAGGCATCGGAATGTTTGACACCTCTGTTCAACTGTTCTTCGGGGAGCCCCTGAGCGTACGACAGGGAGGGCCAGAGCATACACAAAAGGAGCGACAGCGCAACCAGTCTTCTCATCGTCTCGCACCCACTTTCGGTTCCCGCCCGCGTGCGAGACGGGAGATATTTTCCCTATGCCTGATAAACACCAGCGCAGTCATCACGAAGGCGACGGGAAGCTTTTCCCTGGTGTCGAGAAAACTGATGCTGAGAGGCAGGATACCGAAGGACACGAGCGCCCCGAGCGACGAATATCTGGAGACAAGGACTGTCATCAGCCATATTATAATCGTAAAAAGAGCTGTTTGTGGAGAGTAGACGCCAAGGACACCGATGCTTGTGGCCACCCCCTTGCCTCCCCTGAATTTCAGGAATACCGAATAATTATGTCCCAGTATGGCGCACAGACCGATAACCCCTGCCTGTATGGTGCCGGCGCCGAAGTGCCTTCCGAGAAGGACGGCTGCCGCGCCCTTGCCTATATCTCCTATGAGTGTGAGAAGGGCTGCACCCTTACCGGCTGTGCGCAGAACGTTCGTTGCGCCAATGTTGCCGCTGCCCCTCTTTCTCAGGTCGATCCCCCTGCTTCGTGCCATGAGCTGCCCTGTCGGTATCGAGCCGATAAGGAAAGCAACGACATACAGGATGGATATTTTCAAATGCGCCTCCAGAAACTCAAAGTATACTTCACGGCTGAAATCACGGTGAGTATCAGCGCGATCCAGATAAAGGTGAGGCCGATATCGTAAAGGTCCAGGGGGAGGTGGTCGAAGATACTGCCCGTCAATATAAGGCAAAGTATCGCCGTTATCTGGGCGCCTGTCTTGAGTTTTCCGCCCATCTCGGCGGGTATGACTATGTCTCTCGAAAGGGCGACCACCCTCAGGGCGGTGACGAGGAACTCACGTACTATCAGGATGATCGCTATCCAGGCCGAAAGTCTTTCCAGGTCGACAAGGACGATCAGGGCTGATATGACCAGGAATTTGTCTGCGATCGGATCCAGTATTATGCCGAACTTGGTGACCTGTCCGGAGCGGCGTGCCATATATCCGTCGAGGAAATCGGTGATCGATGCTATCCCGAATACACCGGCTCCCAGGACGGGATAACTGTATACGGAGAGCACGAAGAAGGGAATAAGGAAGATCCGGCTCAGGGTAAGTACGGTCGGTGCGTTAAGCTTCAAAGTACTCATCCACGATCTTCTTCCAGAGGCCCTTGGACTTCAGTATGAGGTCGCTTATCTCCCTCACCGCTCCTCTGCCGCCTCTGTTCCGCGTCACGTGCAGGGCGTATTTCTTGACCTCTTCATCGGCATCGCTCACGGCTATCGGCAGGCCCGCTATTATCATGACGGGCGCATCGACGATGTCGTCGCCAACATAGGCTATCTCCTCATCAGACAGGGAATATTTTTCCGCAAGTTCGGCGTAAGCTGCCCTCTTGTCCTTGCATTTCTGGCGGACCTCCGTGATACCCAGTTCCAGCGCCCTCCGTTCGACGACCTTCGAGAAGCGGCCCGTAATGATGGCTACCCCTATCCCGGCATGTATGAGCATCTTGATGCCGTGGCCGTCACGCACGTGGAAGGCCTTGTATTCGTTGCCTTCGTTGTCGAGGATGATACTGCCGTCCGTGAGGACACCGTCCACATCGAGGATAAGGAGCCTGGTCTTACCGGCGGCCTCCGCCAGCGTAAGTCTGTCACCGTCTCTCCTGTTCATGCGATCCCCTGTCTCAGTATATCGTGAATGTGGATCACTCCTGCGGCGCGTCCCTGTTCATCGGGAACGATGAGGGCGGTGATGGAAAGTTCCTCCATGATCGACAGGGCCTTCGCCGCCAGTTCGTGGACCGCGACTGTCTTGGGGTTTTTCGACATGACGTCTCCCGCGTTCAGATCGAAGAGAGTCTTGCCCCATTTTTCTATGCCCCGCCTCACGTCGCCGTCGGTGATGATCCCGAGGATCTTTCCGCCGGGGCCGGCGACCACGGCTATGCCCAGTCGCTTCGACGATATCTCTACGACGGCCCGGGTCATGGGCGTGTCCGGCGATATCAGAGGCAGTGCATTTCCCTTGTGCATCAGGTCCTCAACCCGGGTCAGGAGTCTCTTCCCGAGAGCCCCCCTCGGATGGAAAAAAGCGAAGTCTTCCTCCTTGAAACCCCTCTTCATCAGGAGCGCCACGGCCAGGGCGTCGCCCATTGCGAGCGCAGCCGTTGTGGAAGCTGTCGGTACGATGCCCATTGAGCAGGCCTCTTCTTTGACGGAGACGTCGAGGCTGACGTCCGCTACGCTCGAAAGGGTGGACAGGGGATTGCCCGTCAGGGCGATCAGCCGGACATTGAACCTCTTGACGAAGGGGATGAGACCGACCAGTTCCTCGGTCTCGCCGCTGTTGGAGATGGCGATTACGGCATCGAGGGAGGTGACCATTCCAAGGTCTCCGTGGCTCGCCTCTGCCGGGTGCATGAAGAAGGAAGGAGTGCCGGTCGAGGCCAGGGTCGCCGCGATCTTCTTGCCTACGAGGCCCGATTTGCCCATGCCGGTGACTACTACCCTGCCGCTGCTTTCGTAAATTATCTCTACGGCCTTTTCGAAACTGTCGTCGAGTTTTTCGATCAGTCCGGCTACGGCGTCCGCCTCGATCTTCAGGACCTTTCTTGCGATATCAAGGATATTGTCCATCTACATCCGGCCCTCTGCCGTACGCGCGAGTTCATGGAAGGCCTTTACGGTCTTGAGAAAAGCCGGAAGGGAGTCCAGGACGATCATGTTCGGTCCGTCGCAGAGCGCCCTTTCCGGTTCCGGGTGCACTTCAAGGAACAGCCCGTCCACTCCCACCGCGACGGCGGCCCTGGCGAGGGGTTCCGCGAATTCCCTCTGGCCTCCCGAGCTGGAACCCTTGCCACCCGGAAGCTGCAGGCTGTGCGTGACATCGAAAATCACCGGCTGACCGAAGGAGCGCATGATCGGCAGGCCGCGGAAGTCGACCACGAGATTGTTGTAGCCGAAAGAGGCGCCCCTTTCGGTAAGGAGGAGCCTTGAGTTTCCCGACGAAAGAAACTTTTCAACAATGTTTTTCATGTCCCACGGTGCAAGAAACTGTCCCTTTTTCACGTTCACCGGTCTGCCGGTGCGCGCAGCGGCGAGGATCAGGTCCGTCTGCCTGCATAGAAAGGCGGGGATCTGGAGCACATCAAGAACTTCAGACGCCGGCCCTGCCTCCTCAACGGAGTGGATGTCGGACAATACCGGCAGGTTGTATCTCTCTTTCACATCGGACAGTGTCCTGAGCCCCCGTTCGATGCCCGGTCCCCTGAAAGAGTTGAGGGAGGTCCGGTTTGCCTTGTCGAAGGAACTCTTGAAGATCAGCGGAAGACCGGCATCGGAGCACATTTGGCGCAGCTTTTCAGCGGTGTAAAAGGTCACATCTTCATTTTCGATCACGCAGGGTCCGGCAATGATCACGAGGGGCCGGCCGCTGCCGACGATTATCCTGTCGCCAATTGTTATTTCCATAAGGTCTCTTCGGATCCAGAGCGTATTATATTAACAGTCTCATCATAATTGCTACATTGTCGCCAGTCCCGCGATCCTCGGGCGGGCATGGCGGCCGACTTACATCATACTCTATACATATATACTCTTCAGTGTCTGTGCATTGACTCACAATTTTTAATTCCCGGCCCTGACCCCCGTGACCCGGAAACCTTGAAAAAACCGGATTCCCGTTGGTCCCGGATGCTTTCGTACGGGGATGAAGGACAAACAGACGGCATCTGTCCGGGATACCAATTCAACGCCAGGTCATATGCGAAGCCAACGACAGAAAAAAGTGCAATGTTATCCCGTCCGCTCTTCTGCGAAGGGGAAGAGAGATCTCTTTTCCTTTAGCGCCGCCCCGATAAAGGCACTGAACAGGGGATGGGGTTCCGTAGGCCGGGACTTGAATTCCGGGTGGAACTGGCACCCCAGAAACCAGGGATGGTCCGCGATCTCGACGATCTCTACAAGCTCGCCGTCCGGGCTGGCCCCGCTGATCCTCATCCCCATCCGCGTTACGCCGCCCCTGTATGCATTGTTGAACTCATACCTGTGACGGTGCCGTTCCGCGATCTCCTTCTCGCCGTATGCAGCCGCGGCAAGGGTACCAGGTTCGATAACGCAGGGATAGGCGCCCAGCCGCATGGTGCCGCCTTTCTGGCTGGCCTCCGTCCTTTCCTCGATCCGGCCCTTCCGGAAGTCGTACCATTTTTCCATGAGGTAGATGACCGGGGCCTGGGTGTTGAGATCGAACTCCGAGCTGTTGGCGCTCAGACCGCAGACATTGCGTGCGAATTCTATGACGGCGCACTGCATCCCCAGACATATCCCGAAATAGGGGATCTTCTTCTCCCTGGCGTAGCGTACGGCGTCGATCTTGCCCTCGATGCCACGGTAGCCGAAGCCGCCGGGTACCAGGACGCCGTCCGCCTCGGAGAGGTAGTCTGCCGGCCCATGGACTTCAACCTCTTCGGAGTCTATCCACTGCAGGTGTACGCGGCAGTCATTTGCCACCCCGCCGTGTATCAATGCCTCGGTGAGGCTCTTGTATGAATCCTTGAGGCCGACGTATTTGCCGACGATGGCGATTGTAACTTCGTGCCGCGGCTCCTTTATCTTCCTCACGATATCCTTCCACGTGCCCAGTTCCACCTCGGCCTGGGGGAGGCCCAGCTTCCTGATGATCTGCTGGTCGAGGCCCTCCGCGCTGAGGGCCAGCGGCACCTCGTAGATCGTCTCAACATCCATGGCATTGATGACCGCGTCCCCGTCGAGGTTGCAGTGAACGGCTATCTTCCTCTTCGCATCCGGGGGCAGAGCCCTGTCGGTCCTGCAGAGGAGGATGTCGGGCTGTATACCTATGGCGCGCAGCTCTTTCACGCTATGCTGTGTCGGCTTGGTTTTCAGTTCCCCCGAGGTCTTTATGTAGGGCAGCAGCGTGAGGTGGACATAGAGGACGTTCTCGCGCCCGACGTCATACCGCATCTGCCTTATGGCCTCGAGAAAGGGCAGGCTTTCTATGTCCCCGATGGTGCCGCCGATTTCGACGATCACCACGTCGTTGTTGTCGCCCACAGACTTGATCGCCTGCTTTATCTCGTCGGTTATGTGCGGGACCACCTGCACCGTGTCACCGAGATAATCGCCGCGCCGCTCTTTCGAAATGACATTATAGTAGATCTTTCCGGTCGTGAAATTGTTCCCCTGGGACGTCCTTATGTGTGTGAACCGCTCGTAATGTCCGAGGTCAAGGTCCGTCTCGGCCCCGTCGTCGGTGACGAAGACCTCACCGTGCTGAAAGGGGCTAAGCGTGCCGGGGTCGACGTTGATGTAGGGATCGAGCTTCTGGATCGTTACCTTCAGGCCTCCCGCTTCGAGCAATGCCCCGATCGAGGCTGCGGCAATACCCTTGCCGAGTGACGACAGTACTCCGCCCGTTATGAAGATGAATTTAGGCATTTTTCTATCCTTTCCAAGTCCTCGGGAGTGTCAACCCCCATGGTTTCAAAAAAAGTCTCCCTCACCTTGATCCTGAAATTGTTCTCGATGGCGCGAAGCTGTTCCAGGCGCTCTATGCCCTCCAGTCTGGTGGGAGGCAGTGAAGACAGCGCGGCAAGCACGTCCTTCCGGTAGCTGTATATTCCGATGTGCTTGTACATGAAGAACCCTGAAGTCCCGGCCGTGCAGATGCCCTCCTCAGTTCCGCCCCTCCGCGCTTCAGCGCCGAAAAGATCCCTGTGGTATGGTATCGGGGCTCGTGAGAAATAGAAGGCGAAACCCTCCGGGTCGAGCACAACCTTCACGACATTGGGGTCGAATACTTCCCGCCAGAGGGTGATCCTCTTTGCCAGTGTACCGATTGAAGCTGCCCGGTCATCGAGTAGGGTTATGACCTCGTCGATCATTTCTCCCCGTATCAACGGCTCGTCTCCCTGGACGTTGACGATTATGTCGTGGTCCATCGAAGCGGCCGCTTCGGCGATCCTGTCGGTG
Organism: Candidatus Sulfobium sp.; assembly: GCA_037381085.1. Classification (GTDB taxonomy): domain Bacteria; phylum Nitrospirota; class Thermodesulfovibrionia; order Thermodesulfovibrionales; family UBA6898; genus JARRRD01. Next base: position 30,465 of record JARRRD010000008.1, on the reverse strand, counting down.
CCGGAAGCATGGTCGCCCGAGGTTACAACAGCCTTCCCCCCGAAGGACAACACGGTTTCGAAGATCGTCTCGCTGTCCGTTGCAACGATGACATCGTCGGCGAGGCGGGACCGCAGCGAATTCTCGTACACATGCTGAACAACGGGGCGGCCTTTGAGGAGAGTAAGGGGCTTGCCCGGAAAACGGGTGGATGCATAGCGCGCAGGTATCAGGACAATCGCCGACATAAACTATTAAGCTCTAATTATATAACAATCCGCGCGAAATCCAAAAATCTCCCACGGTCATCTGCTTATCGCCGCGCACATTATATCATACCCCGGCAACAAGATAAACCCTCATATTTTGACTGGAAACTTCGCATTATTCTAGAATAGTAAGTATTCCAAAGCGTATTGTATCATTGCGGAGGACCGCATGGGCGGTTTCACGGGAGTTGAGGCGGCTGAGGGAAAAAAGTTTCCAAGGAGAGAGCCCTATGCAGAGTGCTGTGAAAAACGAAAAACTGAAACATTGGGTCAAAGATGTCGCCGAAATGTGCCGGCCCGACAGTATTTACTGGTGTGAGGGCACTAAAGAAGAATATGACAGGATGATGGCGAAGATGGTAGCTGCCGGCAGCTCCACTGCGCTGACGAAGAGACCCAACAGTTTTCTTTTCCGCTCCGACCCGAGTGATGTTGCCCGCGTCGAGGACCGTACCTTTATCAGTACGTCCCGCAGGGAAGACGCGGGTCCCACCAACAACTGGCTGGCGCCCTACGCACTAAAGAAGACGATGCGGGACCTCTACAAGGGCTGCATGAAAGGACGCACCATGTATGTGATTCCTTTTTCGATGGGGCCTGTCGGTTCTCCCATCTCGAAGATAGGCGTTGAACTGACGGACAGCCCCTATGTGGTCTGCAACATGCACATCATGACCCGTGTAGACGCAAGGATCTACGATATGCTCTCCACGGACGGGGAATTTATCCCCTGTCTGCATTCAGTCGGCGCCCCTCTTGCCGGAGGGCAGGAAGATGTTTTGTGGCCCTGCGCCCCCATTGAACAAAAATACATCAGTCATTTCCCTGAGGAGAACCTGATCTGGTCCTATGGGTCCGGTTACGGCGGGAACGCCCTGCTCGGGAAGAAATGTCTGGCACTGCGTATAGCATCCGCCATGGCAAAGCGTGAAGGATGGATGGCCGAGCATATGCTCATTCTGCGCCTCACTAATCCGCAGGGCAAACAGTACCACATCGCCGCCGCATTTCCTTCGGCCTGCGGCAAGACCAACCTGGCAATGATGAGGCCCGCCGTCCCCGGATGGAAATGTGAGTGCATAGGCGACGACATCGCATGGATGAAGATCGGCCCCGATGGCCGTCTTCACGCGATAAACCCGGAGAACGGCTTCTTCGGTGTGGCGCCGGGCACATCTTATGACACGAACCCCGTGGCGATGGACACGGTGAGGGAAAATGTTATTTTCACCAACTGCGCCCTTACCGACGATGGAGACGTGTGGTGGGAGGGCATGACCGACGAAGTGCCGGGCCACCTCGTCGACTGGAAGGGAAAGGACTGGACGCCGCAGAGCACGGCGGACGCGGCCCATCCCAATGCCCGGTTCACGGCCCCGGCATCTCAATGCCCCGTCATCTGCACGGACTGGGAGAACCCTGGAGGTGTCCCCATAGACATCTTCATTTTCGGCGGCCGCCGTGCCAGTGTCATACCACTGGTCCATGAGGCATATGACTGGGACCATGGCGTCTTCCTGGGTGCAACTTCCGCTTCCGAGACGACCTCGGCAAATATCGGCGCCGTGGGCAACCTTCGCCGCGACCCCTTTGCCATGAAGCCCTTCTGCGGCTATCACATGGGAGACTATTTCCGGCACTGGCTTGACATGGGCGACAGGCTCGGCGCCAGGGCCCCGAGGATATTTTATGTGAACTGGTTCAGGAAGAGCCCCGAAGGCGCGTTCCTGTGGCCGGGGTTCAGCGACAACAGCAGGGTGCTGAAATGGATGTGCGAAAGGGTCGACGGCAAGGTCGGCGCAAGGGAGACGCCCATCGGTCTGTTGCCGAACGAGGGCGATCTGGACCTTTCGGGACTCGATATATCTCGGGAAAACATGGAAGAACTTATGAGGATAGACCTCGAGGCATGGGTCTCGGAATTACCCGATATAGAGAGACATTTTGCGACATTCGGCGACCGGCTGCCGGAAAGGCTGGGCAGGCAGCTTGAGGAGTTGAAAAAACGCCTTGGGTAAAAGCTGAACCCGCTACTCCCTCGCCCTTTTGGGAGCGTCATGAAGGGAAGATTGTATGGCATCAGGGGGGTGGGAAGCGTGCGGCCAAGAAGGTTTCCCGACGCGCTACGCTGGCGAGAATGACAGAAAAAGGCCTGGTATCGTGGGTTTCGTCATTCCGGGCAACTTAAACCATGGAACAATTAACCTCAAAGAAATCGCTGGTCAACGTTTTGCACGTGGTGTATTTCCATGTAAAAACGAGTGACGGCGGCGATCTCTATCTCACCCGCTTTGCAGAACCTTATCTCGAACATTTCGATCTCGGCAACTGGTATGAAAAGGAATGGTTTAACGGACACAGGGTAAGGCTTAAAGGGACGAGTTCGGTCTACAGGGTCCCTACGAAGAAGGTGAACGGAAGAAGCCTCGACCTCGTTGTAAAGAACTGCAGGGTGGGGGAAGATGTCCCGATTGACACTCATACTCTTCAGGAGTTCTGCGACGCCGAATTCAACAGCCCGTGGGAAGAGTTTTCCCTGGTCATGGAAATGAGGGAGAGCACGTACGGTCCCAGGGAAATGAGGGTAAGAACGCAGCGCCCCCTGGCCATTTATGTCCCGCCGGAGAAAATGCAGCCGTGGCAGAGCGGCAGGTCGCGGTCCAAGATCAACCGTATACAGGCGAAACATCCGGGCATCAACCTGGACATCCTTAAACAATACAAGATGGTCTACGCGTGGATAAAAGGGAAAAACCTTTTTGAGATCTTCGAACACATAGACATCAATGACAATGAAATTACGGAACACCTGAAAATAATCAATTACAAGGTGATCTCGGACCTTCAGAAGAAGGGATATCTCGTTGCTGACATGAAGCCTGAGCATATCATCATCAGCGAAGATGATACAGTTGTCATCGAGGAAACGGGCCGGGCTGAGGAAGATATCGAGGTGCCGGCGCAACAGGTGGCCCTTTTGTACAGGCTTATTCACGAGGGCAGGTATGCAGTGATCGATTACGAGCTCCTTCTGAGGACCGCCGAGCACGAGAACGCCGTCAAGCAGTCGCGAAGGCATTGCTATCTGGATGACCAGAGGGACCGCTTCAAGCCTACTCCGCTTCCCGCACACCTTAAGGGGATGGAGGTTTTCGGCGTGCCTTATATGTACGGACACGCGGAGAGCACCGGCGGCCATCTGTGGGTAGTGGGAAGAAATGCCCGCCTGTTCGATTATTTTCTTCCGGAACGATGGAGGAAGACCCCTTCCCTGAAGCTGTCAGCGACAAAAGAGGTGTTTTATACAATAACGAAGGACAACATCCATCTCGTCTGGAAGACATCGCGTGTGGGCGAGATGCCCGATGAGGAGGACGAGGACAGATACGATCCGAAGATACGCAGGTACGGGATCAACAGCCCCTTCGAAGAATTCGCCATCGCCAACAGGCTGAACGGGATCGGGATACCGTCGGTCTACGTGAGGGCCATATATATGACCGGAAGTACGAAGATAGAGCCCTCCGCCGATTTCAGGAGATACGATTCACACAAAAAGATCCTGGATCCCGAGGGCAATCCCATCCTGCAGGAAGCCCATAATTATATAACGATCCGCGGTTATTATAACGGCCCTGATTATTCCGTCGCCGAGAGGGGTCCGCTCTATATGCCAATGGACCTCGCCAAGGCGGTCTACAACGGTCTGATCGATGAATCCCTCTGTCTGGCTCTCCTGGACAGGGTCAGGGAGAAGCTGAGGGCCGCCGGCTATGACGGCTCACTGTTGAAAGCGAACGACCTCCTCCTGGCCGTTGACAGCAACAGGAAGATTATGAATAATAGTTACGGCGAACCGGAAGTTATCGTCTGTAATTTCGAACTCATATGGAAGATTTCCGATACCGTCGGTCAACCTCAGAGCACCCTTGCGTGCGACGACGTGAGGGAATAGAGTCGGGGCGGTCACCGGTATTTTTCTGCGTCTTGTTTATACATAACGACACAAGTCCGGAGAGGCTTGTCATTCCGGTCGTAGCGACTTTCAGCGAAGACCCGCTGCGAGATGCCCGACCTGCCTGCCTGCCGGACAGGCAGGCTCGCTTCGCTTGCGGGAACGACGAACAAATACTCCTTCAAAAGGCTCAAAGGTAAGATATTTTGGATCCTGCTAACATCGCACGACAGCTTCTGATATCGGCACTGCCCGTTCTGATAGCGATAACCTTCCATGAGGTGTCCCACGGCCTGGTGGCGAACAAACTGGGAGATCCCACCGCCAAGATGCTGGGACGTCTTACCCTGAACCCGATAGCACATATAGATATCTTCGGGACGATCCTGCTTCCTTTTATACTGATTGTCGCGACTCACGGGAAGTTCGTGTTCGGCTATGCGAAGCCGGTACCAATTAATCCGATGAACTTCAAGGATCCGAAAAGGGACATGGCGATATCAGCCGCAGCCGGCCCCATAACGAATTTTATCCTTGCTTTTCTGAGCTTTCTTGTTCTGAGGGGCGTCATCGTGCCCGCGGCCGCCTTCGTATCCCCATCTCTTGTCGAGACGGTGTTCAGGCCGCTGGCTATGATATTTACGTCGAGCATCGTCATCAATGTGATACTGGCCGTGTTCAACATGATCCCCATTCCTCCCCTGGATGGAGGACGGGTGCTTACCGGTTTTCTTCCCCTCAGGCAGGCCGCTACTTTCAGCAGGATCGAGCCTTACGGGTTTATCATTGTTATTATACTTCTCTATACCGGCATCGCAGATGCCTTCATCACGCCTTTTATCAGGTTTTTCCTGCGGCTGTTCAAGGTTTACTATTAGAGGATGTTGAGCTATCGGGTCGGTAACAAAGGAGAGTCATGAAAGAGGAAAGAGTTTTAAGCGGCATGCAGTCGAGCGGCAAAGTTCATATCGGCAACCTCGTGGGAGCCATCCAGAACTGGGTCAGACTGCAGGAGAAATATGAATGCTATTACTTTATCGCAGACTGGCACGCCCTCACTGTCGGATACGCCAACCCTAAGGCTGTCCGTGAATCGGTCGACGATCTGCTTGTAAATTTCCTTGCGGCCGGCCTGGACCCGGAAAAGTGCACGATATTCATACAGTCACGGATACTCGAACATGCCGAGCTGCATCTCCTTCTTTCGATGATCACCCCCCTGGGATGGCTGGAGCGCGTTCCCACCTACAAGGAGAAGCAGCAGGAGCTCAAGGAAAGGGACCTTGCGACGTACGGCTTTCTGGGCTATCCCCTGCTTCAGGCTGCCGATATTATCATCTACAGGGCCAGTCATGTGCCGGTGGGCGTAGACCAGGTCCCCCATCTGGAAATATCGCGGGAGATCGCCAGGAGGTTCAACAACTTTTACGGGGAGGTATTTCCGGAGCCCGAGGCACTCCTGACGGAATTCCCGAAGGTCCCGGGCGTGGACGGCAGGAAGATGTCCAAGAGCTACGACAACGCCATCTACCTTTCGGATACACCGAAGGAAGTGGAGCGTAAGATACTGACCATGACTACCGACCCGGCCCGGGTCAAGCGGACGGATATCGGCAATCCTGAACTGTCCCCGGTATTCCAGCTCCACAAAATCTTCTCCACGAAAGAGGAGCAGGAGCGGGTGGCCGAAGGCTGCCGAACGGCCGGCATCGGATGTATCGACTGCAAGAAAGTTCTCATCGGGAATGTCTTCAAGGTACTCGAGCCAATCTGGGCGAAAAGGGCGGAGCTGCTGGACAATCCCGCCCGTCTAAGAGAGATCGCGGAACACGGGAACGGGAAGGCGAGGAAGGCGGCGCAGGAGACCATGGCGCTTGTCAGGGAGGCGATGGGGTTTTACTAGGATTTCATGCCGGTCTCTGCGTGAGCCTGTGTGACCTTCATTTCTTTATCTTCTTGGACTATAGTATATTCCATATTCGGGAAAGGACTATAAGTGTATGCTCGATGCGCGGTATGTGAGAGAGAACGTTGAACATGTGAGAGAAGCCCTGAAAAAGAGGGGGTATGAATTTCCTCTGCCGGAATTCCTTTCCATCGACGAGAGGCGCATATCTGTACTCAAAGAGGCCGAAGAACTGAGGAACCGGAGGAACGTCGTCTCGGAGGAGATAGGACGGAAGAAGAGACAGAAGGAAGACGCGGCGGCCGAACTGGAGGAGATGAAGGGCGTCTCCGAAAGGATAAAATCTCTCGATGAACGGCTGAGGTCCCTTGAAGAAGAGACGGGGGCGCTCCTGCTGACAATCCCGAATATCCCCGATGAGTCCGTTCCTGTGGGAAGGGATGAAACCGGGAACGTCGAGATACGCAGGTGGGGCACGCCGGGAGAGTTTGATTTCGAGCCCCTCAACCACTGGGATATTGCAGAGACCCTGGACATTATAGATTTCGAGCGTGCGTCCAAGATAGCCGGCGCACGGTTCGCATTGATGAAAGGTGCCGGCGCGAGACTGGAGAGGGCCCTCATGAATTTCATGCTCGATCTCAATACCTCAAAAGGGTATAAAGAGGTATTCCCCCCGGTGCTGGTGAACCGGGAAAGCATGACCGGTACCGGCCAGCTGCCGAAATTCGAGATGGAACTCTTCAGGATTGCAGACCCTGAGTTCTATCTTATACCGACGGCGGAAGTCCCTGTGACCAACATACATCGCGGTGAGATACTGAAGGAGGCGGACCTTCCTCTGTACTATACCGCCTATACGCCCTGCTTCAGGCGCGAAGCGGGCTCCTACGGGAAGGATACGAGAGGTCTCATCAGGCAGCACCAGTTCAACAAGGTGGAACTCGTGAAGTTCGTGAAACCGGAGGATTCTTACGATGAACTGGAGAAGCTCACCGCCGATGCGGAAGACATCCTCCAGAGACTCGGCCTCCCCTACAGGGTGGTTACACTCTGCACCGGCGACATCGGCTTTTCATCGGCGAAGACTTACGACCTGGAGGTCTGGCTCCCGGGGCAGAACCGTTACAGGGAAATATCCTCCTGTTCGAATTTCGTGGATTTTCAGGCCAGAAGGGCGAATATAAGGTTCAAGCGAGATGGGAAAAAGGGCACAGAATTCCTGCATACCCTGAACGGGTCGGGCCTGGCCATAGGCAGGACCCTCGTGGCGGTCCTGGAAAACTACCAGCAGAAAGACGGATCTGTCGTTGTCCCGCCTGTCCTCAGGCCATACATGGGGATGGACCGCATCGGCTACCCTGAGCCGGGATAAGCTCGCCCTGACGTTGCAAGACAGCCTGTAAGGGGCGGCGAAAAAGTCTTATAATGACGACATGATTCCATTTGTCTTCCACATGAATGAGGACCTGACGTCTGGTGATCTCCGGGAAATGGCTGGCAGGCCCCTCCCGGGCAGTCTCAAAAGAAGAGGGTGTGAACGGACGTGAAGAGGAAATATAATCCGATGAGCAGAAGAAACACGCCGAATACCTGGTTCACGCGTCGCAGCTTTGCCGCCGATATAAATTTCTTCACCCAGTGAAGAAAGAGGGCGAGGCCGGTAAGATAGGATGCAAGCCCTATACTGGCAGCAGCGAGAAAAGAAAGTGCGATGTCGGCGTTGAACTCCCTGATCAACCCCACGTCCTCAAAAATGCGAACCGCTGAAAGCCACCACAGTATCATCATGGGGTTTATGATTGAAAGAGAAATTCCTCCCAGAAGCGCCCATCTCTTTCTTTTCCGCGGGGTGTCGGCGTAAGAAATTTCTTTCTTCGGACGGTGCCGGATCACGAACACGGACATTATAACCAGGATGATGCCTCCCGCGAGCCAGAACATTGCCATCACTTTCTTTTCTTCAAGAAAAGGCGCGATTCCGAAAAAGGCGATGATGCCGTAAAAGACGTCGACGAGAAAGGCCCCGAGGACGACAAGGAGGGAGGATTTCAGCCGCCCGTTGATCGACCTTCTCACTACCTCGATCTGTACGGGTCCGGCCGGTATGGCCGCTAAGCAGCCCATGAAGTATGCCGATATGAGGAGCAGGACGTATGTTCTTACCACCCGTCTATTATAGACAATCGGTGGCCTAAAAACGGGTTACTTCGAACGCCTGTGCGAACGTTTCAGCATGACCACCTGTGCTATCATGCCTGCCGCCGCCAGCAGGATGAAGAGCAGGCCCGCGTGTACCGGGCTCATGGGGAGGGGCTGGACGACCAGGACTGACCCGATGAAAGAGGACAGTACTATAAGGGCCGGGTCGAATATCATCGAGAGCAGAAGCGCCCCGAGAATTCCTCCGATCAGAAAAGGGACCCATAAATGAGCGCTTGTCCCCCTTCCCCAGTGTTGCAGCATAACCACGGATACGTATCCTCCCGCAATAAATCCGGAGACCGCTATAGACAGCCTCTGGAGCAGAACGGCTAACAGCGCGCCCAGTACCCCAAAGGCTGCTGCCACGATGAGTATTACCGGGCCCGAGGCCCCCCGGAAAAGAAGGCCGGCCAGCAGTACGCCGGCGATGAAGCCGACGGCGGCCACAAAAAGCCAGAAAAGCTTTCGCCCGAAAAGGAGTACGGAGACACCCAGGAGGACCTGAAGGACGATAGCGAACTGTCCTTTCATGACCAAAAAAGTATCAGACCACATTATTCACTTTAACCATAACGTTTCAAAACGGCGCGAGATCAGTCTGACGCTCATTTCTTTCGGCCGGCTGCCAGCACTTTTGTTATGAAGGCCGATATGTCCCTGCGCAGTTTCTTCAGTGACGGAAGGTCGTCGTACATCTGGTGCCCGGCCCCGTAGAATTTCAGTGTGACGTTATCCCTCAGCCCGGGTTCCAGCCCCAGGTGGGTTACTGTATACACCGTCGCGAAATACGGGGCATCGAGATCATAGTACCCGGCTGCAATGAAAACCTTCAGATAATGTGTCCTGTTTATAAGTCTCCCGAGCCTGCCGCTAACATCAGGATATCCGCGGACGGCTGATCCCCAGTCCCACGACCAGTTTGCCTTCTTCGAGAGATACTCATAGGGAAGGTCGTTTTTGTAATCCAGTTCTCTCCTCGCGTAATCGTTCATTGCGGCGACATAAAAGCCGAGTGTGCCGGCCATCGTCGGGTCGTCGTAGAAAAGGTCGCCCGCAGGTTTGGTCCCGGTATACCTGCTGTCGAGGAGTCCGGGGAACCGGTTCCGGTCGGAGAGCAGTTCGTTGATGAAATGAGCACTGGTGATCCTCATGTTGTTGTTTTCGATATATTTCTCCGGAAGACCCATAAAAGCCGAGAGTTTCTTTACAACATTCTGCCGTTCCTTTCCGGTCATTGCCGAACCTCTTGCCAGCGCGACGATGTAATCGTTCAGTGCCCAGTCTTCGACCTCACGGAGTGACGAGCGGATATCAGGGAGGAGGGTGAGGGATGTCTTCTTATGATATGAGGCGGCAGCAGCGTAAGAAGGGAGGAACAAGACGTACGGGAGGTCGTTGCCCTCACCGAAAGTAAATGTCTGGAAATTGAGCACCGGAGAGATCAGGATGAGGGCATTGACATCCATGCCGTAGGCCTCATGCAGCCTGTCGGCAAGAAGCACCGCCCGGACAGTGCCGTAACTCTCGCCGGCGATGAATTTTGGAGAAAGCCAGCGTTCCTCTTTCGTAACATAACGCTGTATGAATTCCGCTATTGACCCGGCGTCCGCGGACATGCCGTAAAAATCTTTCGTCACTTTGGCGGTAGCCGCGTGGCTGTAACCGGATCCGACAGGATCGATAAAGACCAGGTCGGTCAGGTCGAGCCATGTATATTCATTGTCGACCAGGGAGTATGGGGGAGAGAGGGGTTTTCCCTCGAAAAACTTCGATATCCGCCTCGGCCCTATCGCCCCGAGATGCAGCCATATCGAGGAAGCGCCGGGACCTCCGTTGAATACAAATGTGACCGGCCGGTCCTTCCTGTCTGCCACTCCGTCTCTTACATAGGAAACGAAAAAAATGTCGGCCTTTTGATCGCCCGTCCCCGTATGCATGTAACCGGCCGTCGCAGTGTAACGGAGGATCCCGCTCCCGAGTTTGATCGAGTGTTTCGTTATCGACAGCTTTGTGGACAGCGCCGTGCCGGGAGGTGTTTCCCCGGCCGCGACCGGCCGGCCTCCTGCTTTCTTGTCAGCGGCCCGGGCAGCGGGCTGGAACAGGCCTGCAGCGAGTGAGACAATCGCTATCAATAAAGCCAGTTTTTTCATGGCGGTAAAGTCTCCGGACACGGGCATAAACTTTTTAGGGTGACGGGCAAAATCCTCTTTTTCTTTCCAATATACCATAAAGCCGTTCCCCGATCATCTTCCCCCTCGTGAAATTTCAGGGGAGTGGACGGCGATGCCAGTGTGTTGAAAGTGTACCGGATATGTGCTAATTATACATAGACGCCGGCCACAGCCGTCGCCGGAATGAAAGAAGTCCAGGCCTCACCTGAAGGAGGAAGATCAACCGCCGCATGAACAAGCAAGAGACGCGCGGGCTCAGCTCGGAGGAAGCACGGAGGAAGATTTCGGAGGCAGGCCCCAACCGGATTTATAAACCCGAAAAAATCAGCTTTCTGAAGATCGCCGGCCACGAAGTGACCGAGCCGATGATCCTGCTGCTGTTTGTGGTCGGTTTCTTCTACAGCCTTTGGGGCAGAGTTCTGGACAGCGTTACCATCTTCTCCGTTATCACGTTGCTGATACTTGCCGAGGTGAACAATGAGTACAGGGCGAAGAAGACGATCGCCTCTCTCGAAAAGATAGCGGCCTCAGGCATCAGGGTCTTCAGGGACGGCAGGGTCACGGAGATAGCAACCGAAACGGTCGTGCCGGACGATGTCCTGGTCCTCACCCCGGGCGCCGATGTCGCGGCCGATGCCGTCGTGGAGAAGGGTATAGGTCTTCAGGTTGATGAAGCGACCCTGACGGGGGAGTCTTTACCGCAGGATAAGAAGGCCGGCGACAAGGTCTATGCCGGCACGGTAGTGCTGGCCGGAGAAGGTGAGGCCAAAGTGTCCGTTACCGGGGGAAATACCAGACTGGGGCAAATTGCCGGGATCCTGAAGCAGGTGAAATCCCCGAGGACGTCCCTGCAGCTTGCGATGAAATCCCTCGCCGGCAAACTGGTCTTTGTGGCGGTGTTCTTTTCCGTCCTCATCCCTGTTCTGGGGATCTTCAGGGGACAGGACATCAAGACCATGGTCCTGACCGGTCTTTCACTTGCCTTTGCCACTATTCCCGAAGAGCTGCCGATCATCATAACCATGGTCCTCGGACTCGGGGCCTACACCCTTTCGAAGAGGAATTTCCTGGTGAAGAGGCTGAAAGGGGCCGAGACCATGGGAAACGCCACCGTGATCGTTACGGACAAAACGGGGACCATTACAGAGGGGAAGATGAGAATCGCTTCACTTATTCCTGCGGAGCAGGGGGAAGAGATTATTGCAAAGGCCGCTGGCTCGCTTTCGGAATACATATTGTTGCCGATGGAAAGGGAAATCAGGGATGCGGCGGAGAAGCTTAAAGTGGATATTTCATCCTCCGAAGCCTTCCGCCAGAGGAACCTCGGGGCCGGCAACAGGAATACGAAGGCGATGATAAGGAAGAAAGGTGACCGGTATGAATTGTTCCTGAGCGGAGCGCCCGAAGAAGTCTTTGACGCCTGCGACGGCATAACGGACGACATGAGGAATGAACTCGGGGCGGAGACGGAAACAGGACGGAGGGTGATTGGGGTCGCCTTCCGTGAGCTCAAGCCGGGAGAAGAGGGGCTGGACTTTCCTGAAGTGGAGAAGGGGATGACGTTCGCGGGGTTGATAGCATTCGAGGATTCACCGCGGAAGGGGGTAAAGGAGACGATAGCGGCTGCTGCCGCGGCGGGGATCAGGACGATCATGGTCACGGGCGACCACTCGGGAACGGCCGGTTTTATCGCAGGCGAGATCGGCATAAAGGCCGACAGGATAATGACGGGAAAAGAGGTCGACGGGGCGACGGACGATGAACTGCGGGAGCTGGTGAAGGCCGTCGCCGTCTTTGCCAGGACGACCCCGGCGCATAAGTACCGCATCGTCAGGGCGCTGCAGGGAAACGGCGAAGTGGTGGCGGTGACCGGCGACGGAGTTAACGACGTCCTGGCCCTGAAGGGGGCCGACATCGGGATAGCGATGGGCGTCAGGGGAACGGACGTGGCCAAGGACGCGGCGGACGTGGTCCTTGCTGATGATAATTACGTTACCATTACGCAGGGGATTTTCGAGGGGAGGAAATTTTTCGACAACCTCCGAAAAGGGGTTACCTATTATCTTTCCGTAAAGGCCGCCCTTGTCATGATCTTTCTCCTGCCGGTTGTTTTGGGGGTCCCCATGCCCTTCAGCCCGATCCAGATTATCGTCCTCGAGCTGTTCATGGACCTCGCCGCGTCGGCCGGATTCGTAGCCGAGCCCAAGGAATCCGATGTTTATCACCGTCCGCCGCGCAACCCGCGGGAGGACGTCTTCAACGGCAGAGTGGTGAAAAAAATCTTCCTGAACGGGCTCGTCCTGTTTTCGGCGGTCATGTCTGCCTATTTCTACGCCCGCTATATGGACTTCGGTTTCGGAGAGACACAGACGTTCGCTTTTTCCGCCTGGATCTTCGGACACATCATCCTTGCCTTCATCTCGCGCTCTGACAGCGAACCGGTTTTTTCGAAAGGCCTCTTCAGGAACGGGGTTATCAATGTGTGGGCCGTATCAGCGGTCATCTTTCTGCTCCTCGGCATTTACACACCCTTCCTGAGGGAAAGGTTCCATTTCGCCCTCATCAGCCCTGCTCAGCTTGTTACAGTCTGCCTGGTGACTATCTGCATAGTGGGGTTACTGGAAGTGAAGAAGAACTACAGCTATGCGGAGGGATGACTCTGCCTTGACAGGACGTCAAGTCCCTTAATCCCTCGCCGGGAGTGTACCGGGAGGCGGTATCCTTGACTTTGCCTGAAAACAGGCTAGACTTTAACTAAATTCCGGACAAAACTGACGGTTGGAATGTTTGGGCCGGTTTCCGGTCCTTATTTTACGATGGAGGTCGTGCTATGGCGAGCAAGAAACTACAGGACAAACTCAATGAGGCGATCGCGATGGAACTGCAGGTAAGCGTTCAGTACATGTGGCAGCATGTGACGATAACGGGCATCAACGCCGAATCCGTTGGAGGCGTCTTCAAGAACATAGCGATAGTCGAGATGAAACATGCCGAAGAGATAGCGGAGAGGCTCGACTATCTCGGGGGGAAGGTAACGACAAAGCCGACCCCGATAACCGTCGGTACAACCGCCCAGGAGATGCTGAAGCTCGACAAGAAGGCCGAAGAAGGTGCTATCAAGCTTTATAAGGAGATAGTTGCCCTCGCTGCCAAGGAAGGTGATGTGGTCACCCGGAAGCTGTTCGAAGGCATACTTGCCCAGGAAGAGGACCATCACAATCAGTTCTCAACCCTCCTTTCATAACAGGATGCCGCAAAATGAGCAGGCGACCGGCGCAGCGGATAAGGCCTCTGCAGATTCGCATGTTTTTGACGGTAAGGCCGGCCTTGACCTGCCTGACGGGCCGCCGGCACCACTGAACTAGTGTAGGACGGATCTCCATGCAACCTGTCAAGGCATTGTTTCTGGATATCGGGGGCGTTATGCTCGAAAACGGTTGGGGTCGCGAGAAACGGAAGAGGGCCGCCGATCTGTTCGGTCTTGACATCGATGAGCTCAACGACAGGCACCATCTGACCTTTGACACCTACGAAGAAGGAAAGCTCAGCCTGGACACTTACCTCGATCGTGTCGTTTTTTATGAGAAGAGGTCTTTCTCGCGACATGATTTCAAGGAATTCATGTTCCGGACAAAACCATATCCGGAGATGATCGGCCTGTTCCGCGAACTGAAGAAGAAATGCGGCGTCAAAGTCGTTGCCGTCAGTAATGAAGGGCGGGAGTTGACAGAGCGGCGCCTCATGGATCACGGTCTGGGTGAATTCATGGATTTCTTCATCGTATCCTGCTTTGTCCATTTCAGGAAACCGGACGAGGATATCTACCACATCGCCCTGGACACGGCGCAGGTGCGTCCTGAAAGCGTAGTCTATATCGACGACAGGGCCCTCTACGTCGAAGTGGCGCGAGGCCTTGGCGTCAAAGGCATCCATCACGTGGACTACGCGGCGACCGCCCGTGCGCTTTCGGAATTTGGGCTCTCGCTTTAAGGCTGAGCCGGAAAGCTCAGCCTCAGTGTTCCTTGTGGGTGCTGATCCCGAGCACCGCCCAGAGCGGTCAAAAACCGGTAAAGGCGGTGACGAGTGCTACGGCTGCAACAACGAACGCGCCTATTCTCAGCCCCGTGCCCATATTCAACCTCCCTCCTTCAAATGTTATTAAGGGGGGGCGAAGTCCGTTGAGAAGACTGCGGGAGACGGAGAAATTAACCATTTCCCGCCACCTTCCGTCCTCTTCAGCGGTCTTGCGGTGCCGCGCCCTCCGACCGGCCTTAATCGGACGATTGAGGTGCTCGTCCCATCATGCCGTTATCACCCATCATATCGTCACCGGACATGTCCTCATCGGTCATGCTCCCACTCGTCATGCCCTCACCCATCATGATGCATCTCGGCGGACTCTCCATCATGTCTTCCAGTTTTGTCCTCTGTTCAGCGGTCAACTTCGATTTAACTGCCTCGGCGGCTTCTATGCCCGAAAGGAGCATGGATGACTTCAGGCCTTCCATTTCTTTTACCTTTGCCTTGACCTGATTCATATCCACCTTATCGGCATGCAGGAGTTCATGGAGGTCCAGCGCGGCAATCCGCAGGTCCGCCTTTTTTCGAATCATGTCCTTCATCAGGCCGGTCTTGATTTTCCAGATCCCGGCCTTCTGCTTCTGATCAAGGTCGAGGCTCATAATATAGTGCCAGAGGCGATGATGCATGCCTGACATGCCCATCTCACCCTTCATCCCCATGTGACGGCCCATCATGCCTTTGCCGGTCATACCGCAATTGCAGGCGCCCGTCATGCGTCCACATCTTCCCATGGGACCTCCCGTCATGCCCGGACCCATCATGCGGCCGCCTCCACCCATCATCGGACCCCGCATCATACCCGGGCCTATCATACCCCCGCATCTGCCCGCAAGGTCTCCACCCATTCCCCCCGCGGAGGGTTTCGGCTGCGCATCTGCCACGTTCAGGCCCAGGGCCAGAACCAATCCGACAACCAACACTCCCAAAGAAACCTTTCTCATGACCTGCCTCCTTTATCCTCGTGAGTAAGTTTGGCCAGAGTGGCCTAATAAATCTCCATAGATCAATCTTATCACCAATCCGGTCCCCAGGTAAGAGGGGAGCGGTCAACCTCCGAGGCGGCGTCGGGCAGCCGGGTCTTCTTCGTCCTTGCTCTTGCGCATGATTTTCCGTAGATATGCATACAGGAAGGGCTGTCCGGAAGGGCTCAAGTTCTTATCCAGGGAAACACCGGCAAAATAGAGTGCCCCTTTTTTCGTTTCCCATACGACCCTGCCCCTGACGGTATCGTGCCGCTCCTTCTTCCCATGGGCGGAAAAGGCGATGTCAAGAGAAACGACTGTGCCTTCACCGATGGGCGTATAAGAATAAAGACCCAGACCCGTGCGGGAGATATTGGCGATGGCGATCATGGTCTCCGTCGGGGCGGAAACACGCTTATCCTTGCCCTTGATTACGGCAGATGCGAATATGGGGTACCTTTTCCGCTTGCGCATAGTACAATTCTAGGCCAATGGACAAAAAAGTCAATCTTGAAATTCCCGCACATCAAGAACGATCAGATAACCCTCTTGCCGGTGCTCTCCGGATTTATCAACTTCCTCTGACCGGCTTTCCTGTGCTCCTCGATTTACGTTCAATCCCGAATGTATTCGAAACTGAGAAATAGTTCAGCGGTCCCGGCGGCGGACAACCGTTTCAGGAACGTAACGATGAATGACCCAGACGCCGGCCAACAGCATGATGCCCACGATGATAAAGGGCAGTCTCCAGGAAAAGACTGCCAGTACCCCGGCCAGCAGAGGGCCGACTGAAATGCCGAGGCCGAAACCCATGGTGGTGATACTCATCTGCCGCCCCTCCCCGCCGGCCTTTGACAGGTCCGCGGCAAGGGCCATGGCGGGGGCCGCGATGCCGGCGGAGCCTATCCCCTGTACGACGCGCAGACCGATGAGCTGAAGGGTGGTCCCGGCCTCTCCGAGGAGGCCTGTCACCGGGGCCATCAGTATCAGTCCCGCGATAATCAGGGGCTTGCGGCCGAGGCGGTCGGACAGCCGCCCCACCGGGATCTGGAACAGGAGCCTGCTGAACATAACGGCGCTGAATGCTATTGCGAAATCGAAGGCGGATTCGTTCAGACGTATGTTGAACTGTTTTTCCAGTGGGGTTATCATCGAAAAGGCGGCCGCCATGATGAATATGGCGATACCGGCTCCGACGATGCCAGGAGTGAGCAGTTTGCGGTCGATAACCTTGAAGGCCGATTTTTCAATGGTTGTACTCACCGGGACCCGCACTTCTTTGATCCAGAGCTGCACAAGTACAATCCCGATGACCACGAAGGCGGTGCCTGCGTAGAACGACGCGTTGAAGCCGAAGTTATCATAGAGGTATCCGCCCAGAAGTGGCCCGGCGGACAGGCCCAGCATTCTGGATGTGCTGAATACCCCCATCGCCCCGCCGCGTGTCTTCTTTTCGGTGGATATCGCCATTATGGCCATTGAGGCTGTTACGGTGAAGGCCAGTCCGACTCCCTGGAGTATCCTCAGTACGAGGATATCCGTAAAGCGGCTCGCAAAGACGTAACCGAAGGTGCTTAGGCCCATCAGGATCAGCCCTCCCTGAATGAAGACCTTACGCCTGTTGAGCCTGTCGGCCATTGCACCGGCAAAGGGCTGAAGCAGGGCGTTCACAAGGCCGTAGAGAGATATGAGGAGTCCCGCGCGGACTGTCTCCGGAAGAGGAAACCATGGCGCCGGCAGCTTGGCTACGTAAAGGGGGATGATGACGAAAAGAATGCTGTTCCCCACCGCATCGCCCATCCTGGCCGCCGACAGGGCGAGGACTACCTTGTTTGCACCGATTCTTTCAAGAGACTTCACCATCAGATACTCCCGGGCACAGAGGCATGACTTCCGGAGAGAAGATACGTTTAAGATAGTCTAATACATGCGGTGCCGGAAGAGCCACCCGGCTGCGGCAAGACTCACGATGCCTATCGCGGCCATCGGCCAGAACTGGCCGATAAGGAGATGGAAGGGGGAACCTTTCAGGAATACGTCCCTGAGCACGACCATGAAGTAGCGCATGGGATTAAGGAGAGTAATGTACTGTATGGCCCGCGGCATATTGGCAATCGGGGTGGTGAAACCTGAAAGGATCACAGCGGGGACGAGGAAGAGAAACGCCCCCAGCAGGCCTTGCTGCTGCGTCACGGCGAGGGACGAGATCATAAGTCCCACCCCTACGGCCGAAAGAAGGAACAGGGCCACGCCGGTATAGAGAGCTATTAAACTTCCAAGGAGAGGCACCCTGAACCAGAAGACTGCGGCCAGTATTATGACCGTCGCCTCGAAGGTCCCTATGATGAAGCCGGGAAGGGCCTTGCCCATGAGTATCTCCACGGGCCGGTATGGGGTAACAAGCAGCTGGTCAAAGGTGCCCTGCTCCCTTTCACGTGCAATTGACAGGGCCGTAACCAGCATGGTGACGACGAGCGTCAGCAGACCGGCTATGCCGGGTACTATGAACCAGCGGCTTTCGAGGTTGGGGTTGAACCATGCGCGCGTCACAAGCCTTGCCGGTGGTCCACGCCGCCCGTGCTCTCTCGCCCACCTCTCATTGAAACTCTGGACGATGCTGTTTACGTAATTGAGTGCGAGCATTGCGGTATTTGAATTTCGCCCGTCGATAATGACCTGAAGGGAAGCCGGCCTGCCGCGAAGAAGGTCACGGCTGAAAGTGGGGCCCACATGCAGCACCAGAAGCACCTTCTCATGGTCTATGAGAGGCCTTATCTCCTCTTCATGTGTGATGACCGCCGACTCGCGGAAATTTTGTGAGCCCCGGAAGCCCGCCAGCAGGTCCTGCGCAGCAGCCCCTTTGTCTTCGTTGTAAACCGCGTAGGGGACGTGTGTAAGATCGAAGGTTGCTGCGTAGCCGAAGACGATCAACTGAACGAGTGGAGGGACCACCACTACGACACGGCTCTTCTTGTCCCTGAGCAGGCTCAGGAATTCCTTGATCATTAGTGCGAATATTCTCTTTCGCACTTATTCGAGCCTTTTACGGGATTTCCGCCGGATTATCCCGAAGAAGATTCCCGCCATAAGCAGAAGGGCAAATGCGTTTGGCAGCAGCACCTGCCATACGTTCCCGGCGAGAAATACCGTCTGGAGGATGGACACGAAATAGCGGGCCGCTATCACATGTGTAAATACCCGGATCGGCAGCGGCATGCTGTTGATGTCGAAGATGAAGCCCGAAAGAATAAAGGCGGGAAGAAAGGTCACAATTATGGCAACTTGGCCGGCCACAAACTGGTTCTTTGACAAGGTGGAGATGAGAAGGCCCATGCCCAGCGCAACGAGGAGGAACAGCGATGAGGCGATGAAGAGGACCGGCAGGGAACCCCTCAGCGGCACCCCGAACTGCCAGACCGCCATGATGACCGAGAGGACCATGCCTCCCATCCCGAGGACAAAGTAAGGAATGAGTTTTCCCAGGAGTATTTCTCTCATGGTAACGGGAGTGACCATGAGCGCCTCCATGGTTCCCCGCTCCCATTCACGGGCCATGACGAGGGCCGTGAGAAGTGCGCCGATGAGGGTCATGATTACCGCGATCAGGCCGGGCACGAGGAAGTTGCGGCTCCTCAGCTCACTGTTGAACCAGACACGCTGTTCCACCTGCACGGGCACACCGAAAGAGGTTCCCCGAGTGCCTGCCATGTGACGGAGCCACGTCGACCACGCCCCTTCCACATAGCCGGAGATGAGTCTTGCATTGTTCGCATCGATGCCGTTGACTATGACCTGGACAGGTGCGCCGCCCGGAGTTCTGAGCCGCCGGCTGAAATCCTCTCTCAAATGTACGATGCCGTCGACGAGACCCTTCTTCATCGCATCTTCCGCCGCCCTCATATCGAAGAAGTCAACGGGACTGAAATAAAGAGACTGCCGGAACACGCCTGTGAAACTTGCCGTGTCGGCGTCGGGGTGTTCCACGACGAGCGCGATCGGAACATGCTCCGCATCGAGGGATACCCCGTAGCCGAAGAGGAGCAGGAGGACGACAGGCATCAGGAAGGCGATGGCTATGCTGCTGGGGTCGCGCATCACTTGTAAAAACTCCTTGCGCACCAGCCCGCGCATCCTCATTGCGGCGCCTCCCCGGGGTGACACGTCTTTCTTCATGGGCCGCTTCCAGCCTGCTGGTCCGCCTCGATGAGACTGACGAAGGCGTCCTCCATGGAGGGTTCAGGGTTTTCGTCGGTGACGGCGCGAGCCTTGATATCCCCGGGTTCCCCCAGTGCCAGTATCCTGCCTGCGGACATTATCGCCAGGCGGTCGCAATATTCGGCCTCTTCCATGAAGTGCGTGGTCACCAGAACGGTGACGCCATAACCGGCAAGGTCATTGATGCGGTGCCAGAATTCACGCCGCGCGAGTGCGTCGACACCCGATGTCGGCTCATCGAGGAAGAGGATGTCCGGCTCATGCATGAGGGCGCAGGCCATTGCCAGCCTCTGCTTGTGGCCGAGCGAAAGGTCCAGACTCCTGGTGTCGACAAAACCGGATAGTTCGAATTGATCAATGACAAGGGCCATCCTTTCCGACCGTCGCCGTCCCGTCAGCCCGTAGGCGCTGCTGAAGAAATCCAGGTTCTGACGCACGCTGAGGTTCCCGTAAAGGGAGAACTTCTGGGACATGTAGCCGATCTTTGCGCGAGCGGTCGCTGCGGCATGCCTCAGGTCCATGCCGTCCACCAGCAGACTTCCTCCGCTGGAGGGAAGGAGACCGCAGAGCATCCTGAATGTTGTGGACTTTCCGGCGCCGTTTGCCCCCAGCAATCCGAAAATTTCCCCCCTTCTCACATCGAACGTGATGCCCTTCACGGCATAAAAATCACCGAAGCGGCGTTTCACATCATGCACTTCGATTATTGGAGCCCCCACTTCCCCGCCTCTTTCCACCAGAGAAGAGGCTTGTAATATTTCCCCACCCTTGAAGGGAGGGGATGGAGGGGAGGGTGATGTGGCTTTTTTGCCTTCACCCTCCCGTCGCTCCCTGAGCATCGCGATGAAACCGTCTTCGAAGCGGGGCGGAACAGGCTGAACGGACACATCCTCGGCGCCGGGGAGCAGTGTGCGGACATCGGGAGGCTCAGTGGTACGGGCCACGAGGCGAACATGGTCCCCCTGAATCACGGCGTCGATGACAGCCGGAGCGCCCGCAAGCCTCTCCTGCACGTCCCGTTTTTTCATTCCGCCGACACTCACCGCAAAGGTGCGGTTCTCCACCTCCCTTCTGAAATTGCCCGGAGGGCCTGATCCGAGGACCTCCCCCTCATGGAGTATTACGACCTCTCCGCAGTGTTCCGCCTCGTCGAGATAGGCTGTGCTCAGAAGGACCGTCATCCCTTCTTCCCGCACAAGGCGCGCCACTATCGCCCAGAGTTCCCTCCGGGAGACGGGATCAACGCCTACGGTAGGCTCGTCCAGGAGAAGGAGTTGCGGCGGACGTATGAGGGTGCAGGCGAGGCCGAGTTTCTGTTTCATGCCCCCTGAAAGGCGGCGCGCCAGGCGGGATGTGAAAGTGCCTAACCCGGTCATGCGCATCAGCTCCGGATATCGTTCCTGTCGCGACTCTACCGGCACTCCCTGCAGGTCTGCATAGAGGTCCATGTTTTCCTGCACCGTGAGATCCTCGTATAGGCCGAACCTCTGGGGCATGTAGCCTATCGAAGCCTGCACCTTCAGAGGTTGACGGGCCGTGTCCATTCCAAGGACGGTCACCTCTCCTGAATCCGGGGCTATGAGTCCGGCCAGTATTCTCATGAGGGTCGTCTTTCCGGCGCCGTCCGGCCCGACGAGTCCTGTGACGACCCCGGGGCGCGTCTTCATACTTACCCGTGAGAGGGCCTCAACGAGACGGCCCCCCGGCCGGAAGCTCTTGCTGACCTCCCTGGCGACAATGACGTCCTCTTCTCCCGAAAGAAGGTGCCCGGTCGATGATGTGGAAGAAATCATTGTATATTCAGCGGTTGGAAGAGTTGACATTCGCTCGGGGAGCCCTCTTTCTGCCGTTCTAAACTTATTCCGCTAAAGCCGTGAAACTCACCCTCCGGGTTCAGACACTCACGGCTTCTTGACGCTCCATTCGTCAAGAACGGCAACGAAAGGAGGGCAAAGTCGCTCACGTAAACTCTTCCAACCGCTGCTATCAGGATCATCGGCCCTTGCAGCGGTCTTCTACTGAAGTTGCGCCTTTAGCGGGTTGATTGAGGGGAACGATCACTGTGGCCGGCATGCCCAGCCTCAGTTCATTTTCGGGGTTGCATGCATATACCCTAACCTGGTAGACGAGGCTTGTCCGCACCTCCCGGGTTTCGACGGATTTGGGTGTAAACTCAGCGGTCGGGGAGATATACCCTATCCAGGCCTTGTACCGCTTTCCGGGGTAGCTGTCCGTGGTCACCTCCGCCGACATGCCCAGCCGTATTTTTCCCATGTCCGGCTCCGGGATGTAGGCCCTTACCCATACCGGGTTCGTGAGGGCGAGTGTGAAGACCGGCGTCTGGGGTGAAGCCATGTCACCGGGCTCCAGGATGCGCGTCTGTATTACCCCGTCTGACGGTGCATACAGATGGGCGTATTCGAGATTCCGCTTCGCGACAGACAGCCCGGCCTCATAGGCCCCGAGTGTCGCACGGGCCGCTGCTATATCTTCCTTGCGAGGTCCCGCAACGGCAAGGGCAAGGGACTCCCTGGCCGCCTTCAGCTGCGCCTTTGCATAGTCTGCCGCCGCCTTCGCGTCGTCCCTTTCCTGCCTCGAGATAAGGTCCTTTTCAGCGAGCACGCTCTTTCGACGGAAGACGGCCCCGGCATTCTTTTCTTCCGCCTCCGCTGCTTCCACGTCCGCCCGCG
Organism: Candidatus Sulfobium sp.; assembly: GCA_037381085.1. Lineage (GTDB taxonomy): Bacteria > Nitrospirota > Thermodesulfovibrionia > Thermodesulfovibrionales > UBA6898 > JARRRD01. The sequence continues at coordinate 8,030 of JARRRD010000008.1, read as the reverse complement.
CCTTCCGGATGTCTTCTGGCCTCGTCCCTGCCAGAAGAGCGGCGAGGACCTCCCACTGGGCCTTCACCCGGGCTTCCGCCTGGGCCACTTCATGCGAGAGCCGGACCGTGTCCAGAGTGGCCAGAAGGTGACCTTTCTTTACCCTGTCCCCTTCCTGTACCAGTATGTCCGCAACCCGCTCGTTTCCATTGAACGCGAGTTCTACCTGGCGGATGTCGACGTTGCCGTGAAGGACAAGTTGGGTGGAGGGGGGCTTGTGGAGAAGCGAGCGGACGAGGAAGACAGCACCAACCGCTATCGGAACGATTATCAGGACACCGATGACTTTTGCCTTTTTCTTCATTTCCTCTTCACTCGGAAAAACTGGCGGCAGATTCGAGGGCAGCCGCCCCTAGTTGCCTGTCTGTAATTACTCCTTTGACCATTGAAGCTGAGATCTCCTGCGGTCCCGGGGCTGTGACCAGTGCGACAGAGACCTTTCCGCCGTGCAGCATTGAGATGATTTCCGATACGGAGGTATTTTCTGGCACAAAGATAAAATCTCTCTTCGCCAGTTCGTTTGCACTCATGCCCATTCCGCATTTTTCGAGGAGGACCGGGGAGGCGACCTTCTCTATGACTCCTGTAATCCGGTGGTCCCCGTCCTCGACGAGGAAATAGGAGATGAGTGGCTCCCGGACAGCGATGCGCCCAAGTTCATCAGGTGTCGTTTCAACGGGGATAGTCTTGACGCTCACGTCCATGATTTCACGGGCCTTCCTCAGCCTGAGCATGTTCGTCTGAAAGGATTCCGGAACGCCGTGTCCACGTCTCGCAAGCTTCATGGTATAGAAACTTTCCGGGGTGAACAGCCTTCTCACACCGTAACTGATTGCTACGGTAACTATGATTGGGACGATGGCACTGTAGTCAAGAGTCATCTCGAAGATCATCACCGCCGTCGCCATGGCCGCGCCGGTCGAACCTCCCACCATGCCGGCCATGCCGGCGACGGCAAAGGCGGAGACATCCGGTGCAGCTGCCGGGAAGAGAGCAAGGGCGGCCATGCCGTAAAGTCCGCCCGCCATCGCACCCATGTAAAGAGACGGCGAGAAGATGCCCCCGGATGCCCCCGAGCCCAGCGTCATGGCGGTGGCCAGAAGCTTCAGGAGAAAGAGGGCAAGGAGCAGATAAGGATGAGAAAGCAGACCGGAAAGCACGTCGCGTATCGTCGCATAGCCCACCCCCTCTATGTAGTAATGCCCGGTAAACCTGATGAGCAGATAAAGGGAAAGCCCGACGACGAACATGGAGGCCATATGCCTCAGATAGTAATTTTGGGGCGTATATTTGTCGAGGACGTCCTCGAAGCCGTAGACGGTCTTTATGAACAGGGCGGAAAGGGCCCCAGTCAGCACGCCCAGTCCCGCAAAACAGAGGAGCACAGTCGGCCTTATAGCCTGGAAGGTAAAGGATTCAACGCCGGTTATCACAAAGGGAGGACTGGCCCCGAGAAGGAGGCTTCCCACATATGCCCCCGTCGCCGTAGATATGGCGACGGGGATGACAGTGCGGGCGCTCACCTCGAAGAGAAGGAGCTCCACGGCGAAGAGCAGGCCTCCGATGGGCGTGCTGAAGGTGGCTGCGATCCCTCCGGCGGCGCCTGCGGCTATCAGCGTATTTCGCTCCCAGACAGCGACGGGAAAGATCTGGCCGAGGAAAGAACCCAGCGAGGCGCCTATCTGCATGATCGGGCCCTCACGGCCGATGGAGCCTCCGCTGCCGAGAGAGAATGACGATGCCAGCGCCTTCACGGCCGGGGTGATCGGGGAAACGACTCCGCGGTTATAGTAGACCGCATCCATGACCTCGGGAACGCCGCTTCCCCGCGCCCCCGGTGCAAAGTTCTTAACGAGAAATGTTACCACTGCGGCCCCCGCAACGGGAACGAATATGATAAGCCAGCCGAAAGGTCCGGCTGCCGTATGGAGTCCGGCGTCGTAGCTTACCGAGAGACGGCCGAGGAACAGGAGATTGTGGGAAAGACCGACCATGGCCCTGAACACGGCTGCCCCCAATCCTGCCAGTGCCCCCGTAATGATGGCCAGGAGGAGCAGGCGGCAGAGCCGCAGGGGTTGTGTAAGTTCACGCTTATCTTTTTCTTTCTCCATATAACTGACGCCGCACAATTCGCAAAAATCAGTTCACGGGGTGATAGCCACATAAGGCACAAAGGGCACAAAAACATCGTTACTGCAAATACAATAAATCAGGAAGCTTATTTTATGACTTTTGTGCTTTTTGTGGCCCTCTCTGTTATCTTTACATCTGAAGTGAACTATTACAATTTTTTTCTGTCATTTTGTACAAAGCTCATCTTCTGACGGACCACCCTCCGCCGGCGCCTTCTCTTGCCGCCAGCACCTGTCTCCATGAATAGATGAACGCAGGCACGGCAATGAGGACCATGAAGAGACCTATCAGGACGTAGCCCGCGTCAACGGGCAGCCGCCTGTCGAGGCCCAGGAGCATCGAGATGCCGAATACCCCGAAAAGGACACCCCCGAAGAAAAGGGTCCTCCCGCCGGTCTGCGACCCTATCCTCCTCACTTCCTCTTCGGTGAGCGAATGCGTCCACCGAAGCGATGCCCCGAAGAGGGTGCCGATGATTACCAGCATGACCATGGTCCCCAATCCGAAGAGGAGACCCGGCAGGAACCCCACCCAGGGGTTTCTCATTGCCGGGGCCGCAACGGTGTTTATGAACAGCGAGAATCCGCCGAAGCCGAAGCCGGCGATGAAGCCGTGCACAATGGTCCATCGCACAGGCGGCTCAGTCGGGGCGGCGGCAGGCTCTTCGTGGCGTGTGGTCAGCACATGTTTTGAACTTTCCATATCGCATTCCTCGCCGTGACAATGTCCGAAAAGGTGGAAGTGGGGATAAAAGTTCCTCTTCAGCACGACAGCACCGGCGATGCACATCGTAAGGCCCACTATCATATTCACATAGCCGTTGACCGTCGGCGAAAGCAGAAACGGGGCAAGAGCAAGACAGGCCACTTCCGAGAGAAGCATGCGCTGGACGGTAAACGCCGCCGAGAAGTAAAGCCCCGCCTTCATCCCTTCCCTTCCCCCGGCGCCGCCGATGGCATAACTGAACGTAATGGGCCACGTGTGCTCATCGGGCAGGATCCCATGGAGCAGGCCGAAAAGAAGAGAATATGCCAGCGCTGCCGCCGGCGTCACGAAAAGGACCTCTTATTCTTCTTTATTTTTTTCTCTCCATTCCGTGTGGAAAACGCCTCTCTCGTCCACCCTCTCATAGGTGTGTGAGCCGAAATAGTCGCGCTGCGCCTGAACGAGGTTGGCAGGCAGCCATGAGCTACGGTAGCTGTCGAAATAGGACAGCGAAGCCGCCATCGCCGGCAGCGGTATTCCGAGTCCGGCGGCAGTGGTCATCACCGCCCTGATGGCATCCTGGCGGGTCATCACTTCCTGGCCCAGATGGGGGTCCATCAGGAGGTTGGGAAGGTCGGGTTTGGCCCCGAAGGCTGCACGGATATCTTCCAGGAGGAGCGCCCGGATGATGCAGCCCCCCCTCCAGATGCGTGCCACGTCTTGCAGATCAAGGCCGTAGTTATAAGTCGTCGATGCCTTTCCGAGAAGGGCCATGCCCTGTGCATATGTAAGCACCACGGAGAAATAAAGCCCTTCCCGGAGCTGGTCAATAGTGCCGTCCTTGTCGCCGTGGAATGAACCGGCGGGACCCTTGAACATCTGGCCCGCAGCCTCGCGCTCACTTTTCAGGGCCGACATGTCCCGCATTGAAACAGCCGCATCAATAGTCGGCACGGGCACCTGAAGTTCCATGGCGTCCTGGGATGTCCATTTACCGGTGCCCTTCTGCTTCGCCTCGTCGAGAATAACGTCGATGAGTCTCTGGCCGGTTTTCTCGTCGACCCGCCGGAATATCTCGGAGGTGATCTCTACAAGATATCCGTTGAGTTCAGTCTTCATCCAACTTTCGTAGATGTCGAGGAGTTCGTCATTCGACAGGCCAAGCCCCCGTTTCATGAGGTCATAGGTCTCGGCGATAAGCTGTATTATCCCGTATTCTATACCGTTATGGACCATCTTGACATAATGGCCTGCAGAGCCCGGCCCGAGATAGGTTACGCACGGCTCTCCCCCCACACTTGCAGCCACCGCTTCGAACAGCGGCCTTACCCTCTCATATGCCTCCTTCGGCCCCCCGGGCATCATGCTCGGGCCATGGCGGGCGCCCGACTCTCCTCCCGAAACGCCGACGCCGAGGAACTGGATATTCTGCCTGGAAAGCTCCGCGGCACGCAGATCGGTGTCGGTGAAATGAGAATTCCCCGCGTCGATGATCAGGTCACCCTTCTCCAGATGGTGAAGTACGGTGACGATCACTGAATCAACGGCCCGTCCGGCCGGTACGAGCATCATGATGACCCTGGGACGGCGGAGGCTGGCCACGAAATCCTTCATGTTGTCGGCCGCGTAAATATCCCTGTTTTCCGCCTCTTTTCTCAGTGCTCCGACCTTGGCCAGGTCTTTGTCGTAGCCCGCGACAGCGTATCCGTGGTCTGCCATGTTCAAAAGAAGGTTCCGGCCCATTACACCGAGCCCGACCATCCCGATTTCATATTGCCGACTCATATAATCACCTCTTGTATCACGTATTTCCCGGCCCTTGCCACTCTCCTTAAGGCCGCGAGAAAATATAGTAACAGTTTACCGAGACGCAAAGTTCGACGGTAACCTGTCCCTGTTAATACAATACATGCTAACACCGTTAAAGCCGCGCTGCAACAGCAATGATCGTTGTCAGTGTACGTCGGCAGTCCGCTTCAGACTGCAATTCCTCCTCACCGGCAAAACCTATACGTTCCGATTTGCGGATCTGTCAATCTTTCAGAGTGCTCGGAGGGGTTGGTCTTAAGTCGGTTTTCGTCAGCCCTACTTCTTCTGTTTCAGACTCTCCAGATACCTTCTAATCTGGGCCGCCACCTCCCCGGGCTTTGTGACGGCGGCATAGCATCTCTTTCCGGAGCAGAGGTACAGGGACTCCTCCATGGGATATCCGAGACGAGCGATGGCGGCCTTATCTTTCTTCAGCGAAAGCACCTTGACCACCTTGAGCGGGACAAAGACACTGTTTACCGCTTTAAGGAAAGGTTCAGGTCGCCCGGCGGTGACCAGCAGTATTTCGAGGGGCGGCCGGAGCTGCCATTCGAAGGCCTCACCGCAAAACGCGGAGGCAAGTCCGACCGTTTCGCAATTGTAGTTTTCCTGTGCAATCGCACTGGCGGCCAGACCTTTAAGTCCGGCGTCCTCCCGATACCCGTAAATCCTGAGCAGAAATACGGCCGCACTGAGGTTCGAAGCGGCGGCATTGTACTCCATGCGCCTTCCCGGCTCGGAAGGCATGACAACGGCCGCTGCGATACTTATCCTGAACAACCCCTGCCGGCGGTCGAAGAACTTATCCGCAAGGAGGCGGGCAATGTTCCGGGCAGTCTCGATGTAACTGCCGTCCCCGGTAACATTGTAAAGATCGATGAGCGCACCTCCGAAGAGGACGTTGTCCGCGAGCAGTCCCGGCAGATGCCTGTCCCCGTCGCGATAATAGCGATAGACCCCTTCCTTCTTGGAGTAGAGATGCCGGAGCATGAAGCCGGCCGTCTTCTCCGCCTGTTCGAGATACTCCTTTGATCCCGCGGCTCCTGAGGCCGCCACGAGGGCGGTGATCATCCGGGCGTTCGGACCGGCGTAAATGTTGGTATCGACACGGGGCGGAGGTCCCGACCGCTTCTTAGCGGCGTAATATTCCTCGTCGGCGTCCTGGCTGCCGTAAAAGCCCCCCGTTTCCCGGTCATAGAGATTATTCATGATATAGCTGATCGTCCCGACGAGGACCTTCCGGTATGTCTCCTTGCCGAAAACCATATAGGCCGACGCGTAGTTGCGCGCAAGCCCCGCGTTGAGATCGAGCATCTTTTCGTAATGTGGTGACGACCAGTCGGGCCGGGTTGCGTACCTGAAGAAACCCCCGGCGACATCGTCGTGTATACCTCCAGACGCCATCCTGTCGAGCGTCAGGGTGATCATCTTCTTTAGCTCTTCGTCCCCGCTCCTTGTGAATCCGGAGAGGAGGAAATCGATCCTCTCGGGGTTGGGAAATTTCTGCCGCATCCCGAACCCGCCGTGCTGCCTGTCGAAGTCCGACCGCAAGATGCGGAGCATCATCTTCAGGTCGGCCTCCCCTGTCGCCTTTTTCCCGGCCCGTTCAGGCCTTTCTTCTTCCTTCTCCCCGATGCCCTGCCTGTTATTCCTGAATTCCGCGACGCCCTTCTTCAGCCAGGAAACCATGTCCTCAGGCAGTATATACGTGCCTGCCCTCACTATCTTCCCCTCCGGCGTAAGCACGAGCGTGCTCGGCCACCCGCCCTGGTTGTAAAGGTCGTCGATATCCGGCCGCATATCAGCGTCGACCCTCACGGGGATGAAGTTCTCATTGATGTAAGCTATGACATCGGCCTCGGAGTATGTCGTCTCGTCCATGACATGGCACCAGTGGCACCACACCGCGCTCAGGGCAAGCAGAACAGGCTTCCGCAGCTTCTTCGCCTCTGAAAAGGGGGCCTGACCCCATTGACGCCAGTGGATAAGGTTGGCCTTGTTCGACTCGGGCGAGAACCTGAAATCAGCCGCAGGCGCTGCCTGTGCGCCGAAGACAAAGACGGCAAGAACGGCTGCTGCCAGTTTCCTCATGTTTCATTTTACCGCCAAATGGAGCAGGGTGCACATTGTCCCGGATTTCGGGCGCATTGATGGTTTATGACCACTCCAAAATTCTTCTGCTGTCTATAAGAGAAATTCCTTTTCGATAGCTCCGGACCAGACTTCATAACCCCGGTCGCTAAGGTGCACCCCGTCTTCGGACAGGTATCCCCGGACGGGGATGCCCCCTGCATCGACAAAGAGACTGTATATGTCAAAGTAACGGACCTTCATCCTTCGGGCGATCTTCTCAAGATTTGAGTTGATCTTCTCTATCTCTGCGTTGTCCAGCCAGGACAGGCGTACCGGCAGAACGCTCTGCATAACGATCTCTGCACCGGCAAAACCGGAAACGAGAGTGTTCAGAAGCTTCTCGTATCCGGGAATTATGTCGTAATCTCCCATCGCGATATTGTTGATCCCGGTCATCACGAATATGAGGTCGGCCCGCACTATAGCGGTGCGTATATCGGACATACGGCCAAGGAGACCTTCCACCGGCTCGCCCGCAATCCCGAGATTCAGAACGCGGTGACCGGGGAACCTTCCCTGCCAATCGAAAAACTCGGTAAGAGAGTCTCCGATCAATACTATGTCTTTCTTTTGTCCTGTATATTCAGACACTTTTCAGCCCCCCGGTATGCTGCCCTGGACCAGTGTACATTATGCGACGTTACATCGCAATCCGCTTTGCCTTCGCGGCCAGCCATCGGGTCCTCACTCAAGTGTGACACAAGAATCTGCGCTGGTAGACATCTCGACGGGAGGTTCTCCGCCAAGCACTTTAAGTATTTTAAGGAGTGCTTCAAGCTGTGCCACGTCCAGGCCAGGCACGCGAATTATAGTTTTTTATGATATAGATCATAAGAAGAAATAACGTCCCGGGCTTATAATATGCGCAACGAAGAGATAAGGAGGACGATAATGACCAAGGCCCAGGCGAAGGCGGTATTCATTTGGGGAACCGCATTTTCAACAATCATCCTTCTTGCCCTCACATATAACTCCATCTCACAGATACCTGAGAGAACCAACCAGAACAAACTTGATGCTCAGGTAGCTGCCGGGAAGTGGATATGGCAAAAACACAATTGCAACGACTGCCATACAATTCTTGGCATAGGTCACTGGTGTCCGGTAAAAAATATAACGGCTGAAGTACCTTTTTGTTGGAGCGGTATACAATATCGCTGGGAACCCAACAATGAAAGGAGGATTCAGCCGTGTCCCATCATAACACAATA
>JARRRD010000007.1:0-46578 GCA_037381085.1 Candidatus Sulfobium sp. | reverse complement strand
GGAGACCCGGGTGGGACGAATACTTTATCAATATCGCCAAGGCGGTATCGGCCCGTGCCACCTGTTTCAGGCGGCGGTACGGCGCCGTCGTAACGAAGGAGAATATCATCGTGAGCACCGGGTATAACGGTGCCCCCGCCGGTATGAAGGACTGCCTCGAGGTCGGCAAGTGCACGAGAAAGGAACTGCAGATACCGCACGGCGAACGCTACGAACTGTGCCATAGCGTTCACGCCGAGGCGAATGCGATCATAAGGGCGTCTGTTGACGAACTCAGGGACGCAACTATCTATATCTCCGGAGAAGACAGCGGACTCGGGGAATGCCACTCGGAGCCATGCATGATGTGCAAGAGGATGATACTGAACGCGCGCATCAGGAAGGTCGTCTTCTCAGACGGCACCGGCAGGTTCCATATCATCAACCCTGAAGACTGGCTGAAGGGCCGGGTTTGAAAATCGTTTGAAAGAGATATGCAATGCGGTGACTATCGTTGCTGCAGGGAGGAAAAGATGAAGAAATACGGAGCGATGGTCGTGATAGTCGGGTTGGTGTTTTCTTCAGCCGCTTTTGCTGCGGGACCGGGCATCCAGTGGCTTTCCCTCAAGGCAGGGATGGAAAAGGCAAGAAAGGAAGATAGACCTCTTATTGTCGATTTTTATTACGGCAAAGGGTGCTCCAGATGTGAGGCCATGCAGGAACAGGTTTACGACAACCCGTCTATCGCCGCAAAGGTCATGAAGGATTTCATACCGGTAAGGATCGATCTCAAGAAGAAGCTGACCGTGCAGGAGGAAGACCTGGGGAAGAAATACCATTTCAACAATGACTGCCTGCTGCTGTTCCTCGATCCCAACGGCGAGATAATACACGATACAATGGGAAAGAGACTTTGTTTTATCAATAAGATCAATCCTCAGTGGTTTATAGATTACCTCAACATGGTGAAGTCCTACTATCGCAAGTGACGGTTTGCGGCAGCGATTTTCGGCGAAAAAGAAAGAGGTTCTCTGGCATTAGGGAGTTTGACAATGCGCGGGTCGATAGGTTATTTTAGATCACTGTCGCGGGGTGGAGCAGTCTGGTAGCTCGTCGGGCTCATAACCCGAAGGTCAGAGGTTCAAATCCTCTCCCCGCCACCAATGAAGATCAAGGGTCTGCAGAAATGCAGGCCTTTTTTTATTCCGGGTCTTGTGGCGGCACGCTTTCTGCAAATACGAGGCCGTCAGCCAGGCAGTATTCAGGCCAAACTTGTCCCTGCCGTCATCCCGTCAAGACGGTCCCGCTCTGCGCCCGAAATAGTTCAGAACTGCACATCAGGAAAATGGAAATTGTACGAAAAAGTACAGTCCCGGCCTTTTTCAACTTTCTTTCCCGGGCATGTCTCTTGCTTCACGCTTATACTGTGACGACGTATTTTGCTCATCTGAAGGAAACGGCGAAAGGGGCTTCTGTTCTTTGCCTGACCCTGCTTGTCCTGAGCGCACCGGCCTACGCGTCAGCAAAGAACGTCAGCCTGCTTTTTTTCTATCGGCCGGGGTGCAGGTGGTGCAGGATGATGGACGAGGTCATCAGAGATCCATCGATTAAAGATATCCTCAGGGAAAACGTGAGCACAATAATGATCAATACAGCCGGCGAGGAAAAGCTGCCGGGGCAGGGCATGACGGGGAGCGAACTTGCGAGAAAATACAGGGTCCGGGGGATCCCTACCCTGATCTTCCTCGGCCCGGGGAAGCAGGAACTGCTGAGGATACCGGGCTTGCTGACAAGAGGGGACTTCAGGGACCTGCTTTGCAGTCAGGTGAAGGGCATAAATCACAGGCTGTGCATCAGGCGGCCGGAGACGCGGCACAGCCCGCACTGAAAGCAAAAGAGCACGAAAGCGAAATGGAAATATCGGAAAAAGCAGTGCAGGCTTCGCCTGTGTTTATCCGCACAAAGAAGGAAAGAAAGGAGGAAACAGTGAAGACCAGTAAGAATCTTGCAGCTTTGGGTTTAGTACTTGTCTTTCTCGCCCTGCCGGCGGCAGTGTTGGCCGGAGGCAACGCCGACGAGGGCAAGAAGGTCGTCGACGCCAGGAACCTGGGTAACTGCGCGGCATGCCATGTGGTGCCGGGCATGGAGTTTCCTGGCGACGTTGGGCCTGACCTTGTGAAGGCGATGCAGCATTACTCGGAGAAGGACAGGGACGTGGTCTGGCAATGGGTATGGGATGCAAGGAAATTCGATCCCGATACCATTATGCCGCCCTTCGGCCCCAACAAGATACTCACGAAGGAACAGGTTGACGAAGTTGTCGATTATCTTTACAGCTTAAAGAAAAAATAATAAAGGAGGTAAAACCTATGGAGCGGAAGGATAAGGAAGCGGTTCTCTCCAGGAGGGCTTTCCTGAAGACAGGCGGTGTTGCCTGTGCGATGTTCCTGGTTGCGGGTGGCCTGCCGTCGCTGGTGAGGCCGGCCTTCGGCGAGCCAAAGAAAGAGAGCATCAAGGACGTACTGAAAAGGCAGTTCGGGGATCGGCAGATGAGCATGTCCCACGTTGATATCAAGGCCCCGATTATTGCGGAGAACGGCGCAGTTGTCCCCATAAGGGTCGTTTCCGATCTGCCTATGAGGAGCGATGATTACGTTAAAAAGATCTACATATATGCCGAAGGCAACCTTCAGCCCTACGTTGCCGGTATAAACCTTACGCCGGCCAACGGCAAGGCGGACTTCTCGTTGAGGATAAAAATGAGAAAGACCGCCAACGTCAGGGCCGTTCTGGAGACTAGCAAAGGCAAGCTCTATGAAGCTACCAAATCCGTAAAGGTGACGATCGGCGGGTGTGGCGGTTGATCGGTCTTTAGATATCATGATCGGTAATTCCAGGAGGAAAACAATATGGCAAAGATAGGAAGGATCAAGATAAGGGTGCCTCATTCCATAACCAAGGGCGAGGTCATCCCCGTGAAGGTGCTCGTCACCCATCCCATGGAGACGGGCATGCGGAAGGACAAAAAAACCAAGGAGCTTATCCCGGCATATTATATCAACGACGTGGATGTTTATTATGGCGACAGTCTGATAACGCATTGCGACTGGACCATAGCCGTCAGTGCCAACCCGTTCATGACGTTTTATGTTAAGGCGGATAAGGCGGCCCCGCTGAAGATTGTCTATAAGGACATCAAGGGAGGGGTTTACGAAGAGACTATACAGATAAGCCCGCAGTAATCGAAACGTATAAAGACCAGGAGGTAAGGGGCAAATGCATAAACAAATTACAAGGATCCTGATACTGCTTGTGGTTTCATTCGGAATGCTCACGATAGCCGCAAGACAGTATGCCTTCGCCGGGGACAGTTCCGCTCCGGCGATAAAAGAATACAAGCAGAGCATCTCTGCCGCGGAATATGAGAAAAGGTACAACACCGTATACGGCAAGTACACCGAGCAGATGGCCGATGAGGGAAACCCTGCCGACTTCCTGCTCGAGGACGGCCGGGACCTCTACAGCAAGGTCGAGGGCAGTGCCGGCAAGTCGTGCGCAGACTGCCACGGGAAGGACGGCGAAAAGCTGAAGGGCGTGGCTGCCACGTTTCCCAAGTACGACCCGGCGATAAAGGGTGTAGATACCGTGGCCTTACAGATTAACAGGTGCCGCAAGGACCATATGGGCGCCAAGCCGTTGAAATACGAATCCTACGACCAGCTTTCCCTTACGCTGTTTGTAAAGTCCCTCTCAAACGGCGTTCCCATTAATGTAAGCATAGATGGTCCGGCCCGCCCGTTCTATAAAGCCGGCGAGGCCTATTATTATAAGAGGTTCGGACAGTTCAACTTCAGTTGTGCCCTTTGCCACGTGAAGTATGCGGGGCATATGATGCGGGCAAACCTTTTGTCCAATAACAGGCACCACGCCGACCACTGGCCGTCATACAGGCTCAAATGGGGAGCGACCGGTTCCCTCCAGAGGAGGTTCCGGGGCTGCAATAAGAACGTCAGGCAGAAGCCTGAGCCTTATCAGAGCGAGATATACCGCGACCTGGAGCTTTACCTGACCTATCAGGCCAACGGGCTGCCGATAAATGTGCCCGGCTTCAAGATGTAAGCTGACCAAACCTGAGTTGAGGAGGTAAGATGAGTATTACGAGGCGTAAATTCGTGCAGATGATGAGCCTTGCGGCCGGCGTTGCCGCCGTCTCGCCGTCTGCTCTGGCAGCGAAGCTGAAGCCGGAAAATCTTCTGAAGTTTCCGGCAATGGGCAACATCACGTTGCTGCATACTACCGACACCCACGCCCAGCTTGTTCCTATATATTACCGTGAGCCGGACACCAATATCGGGGTCGGCGAAGACAAAGGGCAGCCGCCTCATCTGACGGGAAAGAACTTTCTTCAATATTACGGTTACAAACCCGATACCCTGGAGGCCTATGCTTACACAAGCGTCGACTATGCACGGCTGGCCGAGGATTACGGAAAGATGGGCGGATTCGCATATCTCGCTACCCTTATGAAGCAGATCAAGGCGGAAAGGCCGGAAAAGACGCTCCATATAGACGGGGGGGATACTATCCAGGGGTCCGCCACCAGTCTCTGGACCGGCGGCGAAGACATGGTAAGGGCCATGAACAAAATGGGCTGCGACGTCATGACCGGCCATTGGGAGTTCACTTACGGACAGGACCACCTGCTGGAACTGATAAAGAAGATGGATTTCTCCTTTGTCGCCCAGAACGTTAACGACGCCACTTGGGGAGACCCCATATTCAAACCCTATGTCATCAGGGACATAAACGGACTTTCCGTGGCGGTTATAGGCCAGGCGTTTCCCTACACACCGATAGCCAACCCTCGCAGGTTTATCCCGGACTGGTCCTTCGGAATCAAGGACGAGCACATGCAGAAGGTCGTCAATGAAGTAAGGGCGAAAAAGGTCGACCTTGTAGTCGTTATCTCCCATAACGGAATGGACGTGGACAAGAAGATGGCCAGACGGGTAGATGGAATAGACGTGATCATGGGCGGCCACACCCATGACGGGGTCCCTCAGCCCTTTGTGGTGAACAAGACGCTGGTCATCAACTCCGGATGTTACGGGAAATTTCTCTCCAGGCTGGACCTCAAGGTAAAGGGAAGGAAGATAGAGGACTATTCTTTCAGGCTCATCCCTGTCATGTCGAGTATGATAAAGCCCGACGCGGAGATGGCGAAACTGGTGGAGGAAATACGTGCCCCCTATAAGGACAAGCTTGACGAAGTGATCGGTCACACCGAAACCGTACTTTACAGGAGGGGAAACCTGGACGGCACCTTTGATGACGTGATATGCGACGCCCTTATAGACCACTACGACGTCGATTTCGCCCTTTCTCCCGGCTTCAGGTGGGGCAGAACGGTTCTGCAGGGACCCATCACGGCAGATGATGTTTACTCGCAGACCGCCCTTACATATCCCAATACCTATAAGGCTACAATGAAGGGCAGCAGGTTAAAGGACGTTCTTGAAGACATAGCGGACAACCTTTTCAACCCTGACCCCTACAAGCAGCAGGGAGGGGATATGGTGCGGACGAGAGGTCTTGACTTCACCATCGAGGTCAACGCATCGATGGGCGGCAGGATAAGGGACCTCAAGGTGCGCGGCAAACCGATGGATCCGAACAAGGATTACACCATGTCCGGATGGGCGTCCATGGCCGAGCAGCCGGGGCCGCCGGTTTTCGATATTGTTATCGAATATATCAAGAAGAAAAAGAACATTAATGTGTTTAATGACAGGCCAAAAATGGTAATTTGATTGCGGGAACAAGCGCTCCGGAGCAATTTATGCCCCCGCCCGTTTTTTTGGAGAAATTTTTCCTTCCCGTTCTTCTGCTCCTGACCTGCTGTCCGCCGGCCTTCGCCGGCCATAAACTTACGTTGGTATTGATTCCCCTCCAGTCGCCTTCCGTCATGTACGCAAACTTTCTGCCCCTGAAAAGGTATCTGGAGGGTCGGCTTGGCCAGCCGGTGGAATTGAAGGTGGCAAACAAAAGGAGCGAAGTCATCGGCAGCCTGGAGCGTGGCGAAGCCGACATTGCCTTCATGTGTCCCACTCTTTATTGCACAGCCTCCAAGCTCATGCGGATAGCTCCCCTGGCGAGGCTGCGCGTGAACGGCAGCGCCGAATACCGGAGCGTCCTCTTGGTGCGGAGCGATTCCGACATAAAGAAAACCGCGGACCTTGTCGACAGGACATTCGTGTACGGAAGGTACTACTGCCCCGGGTCCGGGCTGCTGCCCGAGGTGCTGCTTCAGAAGGTCGGGATCGACGACGGCGATTTCATGGAAACGGTTAAGCTCGGCTCCGACGAAAGCGCTATCCTGGCGGTCATGGCCAGACTGTTTGACGCTACGGGTGTCTCGGAGATGGCTGCCAGGCCCTATCTGAACAAGGGGCTGAGGATCCTGAGCTATTCATATCCAATTCCCCAGTATCTTTTTGCCGCGCGGGCGGCTCTAGGCAAACCCCTCCTTGAAAAGATCCGGAAGGCAATGCTTTCCGTGAACTCCCACAATCCGAAGGAGGTGCTGGGCGGCATCGAGCCGGGGGCCGACGGGCTGGTCGGGGCAGAGGACGGCGATTACGATATAGTCAGGATTCTCATGAAGAGCGTCCTCGGAGATGAGGAGATGATGAAGCCGGCGAAAGGATCGGTACGTTTTGTAGTCGAGCCTGACTCTTTTGAGCCGGAGATGTTCAAGGAGTTGGACTCCCTTGTGGTTTACCTTTCCAGGGCGTCGGGCAGGCGTTTTCAGCTTGTGATCCCCGACAACATCAGGGATTTCATCCGGAAGATCCACGCCGGGGAGGGAGATTTCTTCCTCCAGAACCATCATTTGTATTCCCGAGCTGCGAGGGACGGCTATCTCACCGGGATAGCTTCAGTTGCCCGCGCAGGGCATTCTGGAAACAGAGGATTGATTATCGTAAGCTCGGGGAGCCCGATAAGTACGCTGCGCGAGCTTGACGGAAAAAAACAGGCATTGTATCATTATACTCGGACAGTGGTTTCCTCGCCCAGAAAGAACTGCTCAGGAAAAAGAAAGTGCCTGCCGGCTCAATCCATTTTGTGGTGCTCAAGTCCTGCGAGCGCGTGATCATGCAAGTTTACCATGGCGAGGTCAGTGCCGGTTTTGTAGGTTACTCGGCACTACGTTCGATGGGAAGAGACATAGACCTCGGCCGTTTCAGGGTCCTGGCAAAGTCGCCTCCTCTGCCTGACTGGGTCATAGCCGCAAGGAAAGGTCTGGATGCCGGGTTTACTGAAGGGATCGGAAAGATCCTTAGCCGGTATGCGGTGAAGGACCCGGCCACCTCCGGCAGCATGAGGATTACAAGGTTTAAGTCCTCCGGCCGATGACAGCGACTTTCTTAAAAATGCGGTGAAAGGTCATCCGGTGGAACTGAGACCGAGGCGCGGACCATGAGAATTTTAAGAGAACTCAACAGGCGCACCAGCATAAAGGTAAAGGGCATCCTTTACATGATGCTGATGCTGATGATCATATACTTTTCGGTAAGCCTGATAGTACTCTCCACCGCACATAAAAACCTGGACCTCCATCTCAGACAGTTTCACAACAGTATCGCCCAGAAACTGGCGGTGTCCGCCTCTGATTCAATAATCGCCAAGGATTACGGCTCCCTGATGGAACAGGTGAGACAACTGACCCAGTCGTCCCAGGTACAGAGCGTCAAGGCGGTTGACATGCGCGGCATCGTCGTCCTGTCCGATGACTTGAGCGAGATAGGACGGCATGAACCGCAGATGCTTCAACGTCTGAGCGAGATTACCCGCGCGGGAGATGAATCGCGGAACGTTTCCGATACGGAGGTCTTCATGCCCGTTACGGTGGGTGGCGACGTGCTCGGGGCGCTCCAGGTGGATTTCAATGACTCTGAAAAAACGGGACCCAGCAAGGAATTCCGAAAGACCAAGATCGAGCTCATATATCTCTCGCTTCTGATCTTTGCGGCAGGCATATGGGGTTCTTTCATGGTGTCCTCGATTCTGACCAAGCCGTTAACGAAGCTGGTGAGGGAAATAGAGTCGTTCGAAAAGGAGATAGCCTTAGGCAATACCAACCTGTATGATCCGGTGATCAACGACGAGTCGGTTCAACTTAAACAGGCCTTCAGCCACATGATAGAACACCTGAAGAATTACCTGAAGGAATTCAGGAAGATGTCGGAAGAAAGGGAGAAGATCAGCTGCATGGCCATGGTCGGACAGATGTCCGCGCAGATAGCACACGAGATGCGTAATAGCCTTTACGCGATTCGGGGCGCGGCGTCGGAGATAAAGCGGATCAACCATCAGGCCGAGATACAGGAGTATGCTGATATAATAAAGGATGAGTCGCTGGAAATGACCATAATGGCCGACGAATACCTGCGTTTTTCGAGGATGCCTTCTCCTTCGCTCAGGCCCTGCCAGATAACGGAGATTGTGGACAGGGTGGTAGAATTGCTCGAGTCTGACCTCGATGAGGCCGGTGTCAGAGTCAGAAGGGTGGAATACTCCGAAGTGCCGGAGATAATAGGTGACCCGGCCCTCCTGAAGCAGGTTTTCATGAACCTTTTCATAAACGCGATACAGGCCATGCGGGAAGGCGGGCTCATAACGGTGCAATACGATGTCCGGAGCGATCAGCTGGCGGAAGTTCATATAATTGACACGGGGCCCGGCATTCCGGATGATATAGCCCACAGGATGTTCCAGCCGTTCTTTACGACGAAGACCGAGGGGAGCGGGCTGGGGCTTGCGACCGTCTACAAGATAATACTCACCCATCACGGGGAGATCGAACTGGTTAAGTCGGACGGAGGTGCACATTTTCTGATAATGCTGCCCCTGGCCGGGGCTGGAGACGCGGGCATTTACCGGATGGGGAATCTGCGGGAGAGTTGAGCCGAAGGGT
Source organism: Candidatus Sulfobium sp. (assembly GCA_037381085.1). Taxonomy (GTDB): domain Bacteria; phylum Nitrospirota; class Thermodesulfovibrionia; order Thermodesulfovibrionales; family UBA6898; genus JARRRD01. The sequence goes on along the minus strand of JARRRD010000007.1, from coordinate 37,622 downwards.
GGAAAAGATACTGATAGTGGAGGACGAGAGGAACATCCTCAGGTTTCTGAGCAGGCTCCTGAAGCAGGAGGGCTTTCAGGCCGAGACAGCTCAGAATTTCGAAGAGGCACTATCAAGGCTCACCGACCAGTCGTTCGACCTGGTCCTGACCGACATGAGGCTGCCGGGCAGGTCCGGTCTTGACCTGCTGAAGTGGGTTAAGGAAAAGGATCCGGAATTGCCGGTTGTGATAATAACGGCCTACGGCAGTATAGAAAATGCGGTGGAAGCAATGAAGGCCGGTGCTGCCAACTACCTGACCAAGCCGGTCGAGTCCAATGACCTCTTTGCTGTCATAAGGCACAGCCTTCTGAACAGGAAAACGAGAAAGGGTGAAAAAATCGCCGTCGGTGTTGCTGACGATCAGTATGGAATAATAGGGATAAGCAAGCCCATTCAGGAAATATTGACCACGATCCGCATCGTCTGCGACAGCCGATCCAACGTTCTCATAACAGGCGAATCCGGAACCGGCAAGGAACTGGTTGCCCGCGCAATCCATAACGCATCCCAGAGAGGGCCGTTCCGCTTCGTTGCCATAAACTGCGGGGCGATACCGGGCGAACTCATGGAAAATGAGCTTTTCGGCCACGAAGCGGGTTCCTATACGGGAGCATCCTCCAGAGAAACGGGGAAGGTGGAAATGGCAAACAAGGGTACCCTGTTCCTGGACGAAATAGGCGAGATGCCCCTGCCCATGCAGATAAAGCTTCTCCGGTTCATACAGGAGAGGGAATTTTATCGCATCGGGGGGACTTTCCCCGTGAAGGCTGACTGCCGGATTATCGCCTCGACAAACAGGAACCTGGAAGAGGAGATTGAAGCCGGGAGGTTCAGGGAAGACCTATTCTATCGTCTCAATGTCATACCGGTGCAGATGCCGAGGCTGAGCGAACGGAAGGAGGACATACCGCTCCTTGTTGAACACTTCCTGCGAAAATATTCCGAACAGAACCAGAAGTTCATAAAGGGTATCGACCAGAGGGCGCTGGAGGCCCTCCTGTCCTACGACTGGCCGGGCAATATCCGACAGCTCGAAAATATTATTGAGAGGGCCATCGTCCTTACCAGGTACGACACCATAGTGCGTGCCGACCTGCCCAGGAAGATCCTGGAAATTGATGGGGAAGGCGGCGAAAGGATCACGGGTCTTGCCGACCTGAAACTGCCGGAACTGGAGCGTGCCGCCATTCTGAGCGCCCTGGAGAGCGAGAACTGGAACCAGACGAGGGCTTCCACGCGCCTTGGCATAACAAGAAGGCAACTGCGCACTAAGATGGCGAAATACAACCTCCTTTGAATCCTGCCATCCTCCTTTTGTTTGAGTATCTTGCTCAAGAATTTTTCATGACGCCTGTTTATCGTTTCGTAACGTAAAATACACCTGCTTGCTTCTGCCCGTGAAGTCAAAAGCTTGCCCTCGAAATTCCCGCCGGGGGATCCTGTGCGGGGATCTTCTTTTGTTGATAGTCCTATTTATGGATACCCAATCTCCGATTACTGCCTTCCGTGAGGGGCTCTGCGTATACACCGACTTCTTTCGAGTCGGTCTACGCCGGTTTCTTTTTTGTTCATAAAAGTACAGCTCCAGTCCGCCCGTTTGTTCATTTTTGAACAGTTTATTCCCCCTGTCGCTTATTTTTGGGGCATATTCCGGGCACGAAAAATGCTTTCCTAGGGATTCAGGTAGAAATTGCTCAGCGGAGCAAATTGTTGCAATATCGCTCAGGAGGAATGAATGTCAAAGGGCAGGAAAGTTCTTGGTGTAGCGCTGATAATCGGCGTAATTCTCTGGATCGGCTATTACATCGTCAAGATAAAGGGTTATGCGAACATAGATGCCGATCCATTGTCAGATGACAAAATAGCGGCCATAAAGAGTTCCATCCATTCCGCCGTTATAATCTCCGGTCTGCTTATAGGGTGCCTCATGGGGGCCGTAGTGCAGCGGTCCAAGTTCTGCATAGCCGCGGCCTGCCACAACATCGTGACCACAAACGACCTCACCCAGACAAGGGCTTACGCCATGGCGCTCTTTATTGCCATTCCTGCCACACAGGTGCTTTACAGGCTGGGGATTTCAGACATCGGGCGCAGCATTTACATAGATTCGCCCTTTACGTGGCTTAGCTACATTGTCGGCGGGTTTATTTTCGGTGTCGGGATAGTTTACGCAGGGGGGTGTGCAAGCAGGATACTCGTGCGTGCCGGAGAAGGCAACCTGGGGGGACTGGTGAGCGTGCTGGCATTCATCTTTGCGTCCGGGGCGACGCTCTGGGGGATTACGGCCAGGATCAGGGTGGATTACTTCAACAAATTGACCCTGGACATGAACAGCCAGTACCTGCCAGACTTGTTCGGTCATGTGCCGGCCTGGGCCGTGACACTGGTCGTGGAGGCTGTGCTCCTTGTCTTCATGCTCAGGGCTCCCAAAGAATCGGAGTGGCGGGGGTGGAGATGGCCTTTGGCCGGGGCTGCCATAGGGTTGGTTGTGGTACTGGCGTGGTGGGTCAACGGTCTGGCATTCAAGGCTATCCCCCATGTGGATTCATTCTCCTTTACCGGACCTGACGACCCTACCCTGCTGCAGGTGTGGAGGCCGAAAAGCATGACCTTTGCGCTTGCCGATGCCCAGACCTTCAGGTACATAATCCTTTGGACCGGAGAGTCGATAAACTTCGCGGTGGCCACGGTGCTCGGCGTTGTGGCAGGCTCCTTTATATCCGCCATCATCAGCGGTACTTTCCAGTGGGTTGCGCCGCCCCTTCAACAGTTTAAATACAATCTGGTCGGCGGTCTCCTCATGGGATTCGGCGCGGTCCTCGCCATGGGGTGCAATATAGGCCAGGGTCTGAGCGGTATTTCCACACTTTCACTCGGGAGCTTTCTCACCATGTCTTTCATCCTGTTCGGGGCCATTGCCGGGGCAAAGTTCATGACCTGGAGCATAATGAGGGAGGCCTGACGAATGGATACCGGAAGAAAAGCACTGCTTGCGATGTGTCTGCTGGTGGGAATGGGGGCATTCACGGCCGTCCATGGTGTGCAGTCTGCCATTGCAGGCCAGGAAGGAACCCCTGTTATCATTCGTTCCGTGAACGCAGACTTTGACTCGGTGTGGGAGGACCTCAACATAGCCCTTGGCAACCGTGGTCTTGTGGTCTCCGGCGTGTCCCATGTGCAGAAGATGCTTGATCGTACTGGCAAAGCTTTGGGCAGGACGAAGAAGATATTCGCGAGGGCAAAGGTGCTTGAATTCTGCAGCGCCGTTGTTTCAAGGGACATGATGGAGAAGGACCCGCACTTTATCGCTTTTTGTCCTTACCAGATTGCGGTCTATACAATTGCCGGCCAGGAAGGGAAAGTCTATCTCTCCTATCGGAGCCTTATCTGGAATGACGAAAGCGGAAAGGCTGCCCGCGAGGAAGTGGAAAAGCTCCTCGGCGGTATTGTCGGAGACGTAATTGATATGCAAAAGGACTAATAAGCGCTTTGGCAAAAGATATAATTCATCCTGCTTTGAAAGGAGACCATGATTGATGGTGGAACTGGCGGTTGACGTGAAGATCGATTGCAAGGGACTGATCTGCCCCCTGCCCGTGGTGAAGACAAAAAAGGCGCTGAGTCAGATAGCGGCGGGACAGGTGCTGGAGGTGGCAGCGACCGACCCGGGCTCGAAGTCTGACATCCCGGCACTTGTGAGGAATATGGGTTCGGAGATCCTCGAAACAAGAAACGAGCAGGGCGCTGTTGTCTTTCTGATAAGGAAAAAATAGAAGAAAAACGAACGACAGAAAACGGGAGGGCGAGGCGCCCGCAAAAGAAGGAGGAGGTGATAGCCATTTAAACTGATGAAATAGTGAGGGAACCAAGAATGAAAATTTGGGGAGGTAATTAAAATGAGACGTTTTTTCTTTTTGCTTGTTTTTTCGGTAATTGTTCTTGGACTGACGGCCCAGGCATACGCCATCCAGGTTTACAACCAGAATGACACGAAGGTTTCGCTGGGGTTCAAGACCAAGATATGGTTTCAGTCCATAGAGGACGCGGCGCCGAACGGTCACGCCCGGTCCAATGATTTCTCTCTCAGACAGGGCCGTTTCTACCTTAAAGGTCAATATACGAAAACCATCAAGTTTGGTGCTAATTTTGACTGGAACAATATCGCTTTTTCGAGATATTCGCTTACGCCGTCATACACGGCCTTTCTCTTCCCCCATCATCCTTTTTCCGCCAATGGGAAACTCCTGACAGAGTCGGGAGATTACAGGCAACTGGGCGTAACGGCCTGGGGATTCTTCGGGAAAAGGTTCCGCTATAACGTAGGGGTGGCAAGCGGCGTTCCCAAGGCCCTGAGCGGCGGGAACGATTCATCGGATTCCCTCCTGTATTCCGCCAGGGCGGAATACACGGTCCTTGGCCTTGACAAGAAAGGGTACCTGCATGGCAACGAGTGGGTCGGCAAGAGGGGCAAACTCCTTACATTTGGCGCAGGCTATTTGTCCAAGAGGTATGACATGAGTCCCGATACAGTCACGCACAACGTCACCTATAGTGCCTGGACGGCGGACAGCTATTTCGAATATCCCGTCGGGGAGGGTTCAATAGCCGCCGAGGCAGCCTACTACGACTATGACCAGGACACTCCTGAGAACCCCAAGATTAAGGCATGGTATGCCCAGATGGGATACCTGATTCCGGGCCGGATCGGCCCCGGTCAACTGGAGCCCGGCTTCCGCTATGACTCATACAAGCCTGATGGAGACCAGACCGGTACGACTGCATGGTCGGTAGGACTCAATTACTACATAAAGGGCAACAACGCTAAGGTGCAGATTGAATACATGAACGTGAACAACGATGCCCACGCGAAGCTTTTCAGCGGTGCGAACGGGAAGGACACTGACGCCTTAACAGTTCAGTTGATCCTGGTGATTTGAGAGTGTCCTTGAGACCCGGCTACAGCTTTTATTTTCCCCTTTTCTCACTCTAACCCTCCTTCGGGGCGGTTCGTTGAACCGCCCCACTCTTTTTTGCAAGAGGGAGCCCGCTTCCAAAGATAGAACGGGGCCTTAGTCCGGATCGGGCATGAACCTTTCTGAGGAGAAGGCAGGTCTTATCCCCTGTTTCAGCGTTGCCACCCGCCAAAGAGTGTGATAGGATTTGTTTGAGGGGGGCAAGATGAGATTCCTTCTGGCCACTGACGGGTCTGAATATGCCGAGGACGCGGCAAGATTCCTTGCGCGCTTTGACTTTTCCGTTCAGGACGAGATCGCAGTTCTTCACGTCGTTGCCGAAATACCATTTGAGGATGATTACCATGCCCAGATAAAACAGTTTATCAAGAGGGCGGCTCCGGGGATTTTGAGGAAGGCCGCAGAGATCCTGAAGCCTGTGAAGGCAAGGGTCATCACGATGGAAGAAGAGGGTTATCCCGATAAGACAATCATGGATATGGCAGTGAATGCCGATACGGACCTCATCGTGATGGGGGCAAGAGGTATAAAGGGACTGAAGGCTTTTTTCCTCGGGAGTTCGACACGGTCGGTTGTCATCAACTCGCCGAAGCCTGTTCTGGTCGTTAAACCGACCGGATGGGGCGGAGAGGGACCGTTAAAGATACTCTTTGCGACAGACGGTTCGGGTCCGGCGCGGGCGACGGGTGACTTATTGACAGCGATGCCGCTGCCGGATGATACCGCGGTGAAAGTTATTAATGTTGCCTGGTCTGCCGTGTCCGACCTGCCCGATAGACTTGTCATGGAAGTCGATGAAAAGATCAAGGAGACCGTGGCGAGGGTCCGGACACAGGAGGCGGAGGGCGCCGGGAGTATCGTCAATGAGGCGGAACAGCTCCTGCAAAGGCGGTTTTCGAATGTGGAGAGGGTTATCGAAAGAGGGGACCCGTCGGTCAAGATACTGGAGGAATCCGAAAAATGGAAGGCCGATATAATCGCCTTAGGGACCAGAGGGTTGAGGGGGATCAAAGGCATGCTGGGAAGCGTATCCAGAAGAACGCTGGGCCACGCCGGTTGTTCGGTCCTGGCAGGAAGAAAAGAGGCGGGGAAATAAAATGAGGACCCAACGTTTGGTGACTTCCGGAAAACGGCTGGCAGACCCTCTATAACGCTGTAAGGTGTCGCTGCAAGACATTTTTCGCTGTCCCTGCCGGGCTGTCGGGAGATCTTTTGTAACTATAAAGGATAATTCTCATCCCCCCGCAACGGACCTTGTATTAGTTGCTTCTTCCGGCATTCCCGTTACCGCTGTTTTTGTCCCGATCCGGCAGGAACCATCCTCGCTTTCAGATATGCAAAAATTGTATGCTTATTGTAACGCTCACAGGAACTAACCGGTGACGAAACTTGAAAAAGCAAAGGTTTGCCTCAGGGATATCCTGAAGAAGCCCGAACCCCGGAGCGGTGAGTTCGGATACCGGGAAATTCTGTTCTTCGGGCGATTTGTCAGGCCCCTGTGGAAGACCGGGCTTGCGGCCCTGATCCTTTCCCTCGTTGCCACCGCCCTGAGCTCACTGCTGCCGCTCAGCGGCAAGGTACTTATCGATTTTGTAGTCCTGAAGAAAAATCTCCACGGGGTCGGACACTTCCTCCGGATTTTCGGTCTCTCTCATCTGTTCGACCCCGTCGGACACGCGCCGGAGGCGTTGACTCTTGTTGTGCTGGCCGTGCTGGCTGTCGGTGCGGCGGCCGGAATAACCGGGATTATCCAGAAGTATCTGGCATTGAGGTTCCAGCAGGAGCTGACCTTCAACGTTCAGACCACTCTGTTCGATCATCTCCTGAGGTTCCCCCTGCCTTTTTTTAAGAGACAGCGGACGGGATACCTTATGTCGAGGGTCTCCGATGACATATATGTACTTCAGATGTTGTTTTCCGAGAGCATCGGGCAGGTCTTTGCGAAGGCGTTTTATTTCCTGTTCGGCATGATGATAGTTTTTGCGCTGAGCGTGAAACTGTCGCTCATTCTGGCGGCTGCCTTGCCCGTTTACCTGCTGATAAACTATTTTTTCGGCGCAAGGATCAGGGATGCCAGTCTCCAGGAGCGTGAAAGCAGCGCGCGCGTCTCGAGCGACATACAGGAGGTCCTGTCCGGAGTGGAGACCATCAAGGCCTATACTGCCGAGGAGCGTGAGTCGCAGAAGGTCTCGCGCGGCATGAGGGCAGTTATACACAAACGGATAAGGGGCATGTTCCTCTCGCTTTTTTCGAATTACGCCGCAGCAGGCTCACTGTTCGCCGCCAATCTGGTCATAATGTGGTTCGGCATTCATGAAGTACTGCAGTCACGGCTGACCATAGGAGATTACGTGGCTTTTACATCCTATGCCGTGCTTCTCTCGGGGGCATTAAACAGTATTCTGACCTTCCACATAATGGTCCAGCCTGTCTTTGCATCTCTGGAGAGGCTGAAGGAGATTTTCAGTCTTATCCCTGAATACGGGGGGAAGAAAGGGACTCCGGCTTCCTGCACCCCCCGGACTATAAGGGGAAACGTCACGTTCGACGACGTTTCCTTCGGGTACGAGGAGGGCCGGCCGGTCCTCAGGAATATAAGTTTCACGGCAAAGCCCGGGGAGATTATCGCCCTTGCAGGACCGACCGGGGCGGGCAAGACCTCTCTGGTGAACCTCCTGCTGAGGTTCGAGACACCCCAGCAGGGAGTCATATCCCTGGACGGTGGCGATATCAGAGAAATACCCCCCGAGTGGCTCAGAGGACAGGTCGGCGTTGTGTCCCAGGAGGTATTCCTGTTTGACGACACGATAGAGAACAACATAAGATACGGCCGTCCCGTTGCCGGTAGAGAAGACGTTGTGCGTGCCGCCCGGCTTGCCCACATTCACGATGATATCGAGGCCTTTGCCGACGGATATGAGACCGAAGTGGGGGAACGCGGCGTACGGCTGTCGGCTGGCCAGAGACAGAGGATTTCGATTGCGCGGGCATTTCTGAGGAACCCTGCCATACTTATTCTTGACGAGCCGACTTCCTCCCTGGACCCTTCGACTGAAGCGCTTGTAAAGGACTCGATAAGCAGACTTGCCGCCGACAGGACCACATTCATTGTCGCCCACCGGCTTTCGATGGTGGACATGGCCGATGCGATACTGGTCCTGAACGAGGGAAGGATCGTGGAGAGGGGCAGGCATGCCGAGCTTCTCCGGAAGGACGGCTTTTACAGGAAGCTGTACGACGGGTCGTCCGGCGTCCGTAATGCCCGCAGCGGGAAAGGTGTGTGAGAAAGAAGGAGATTGACTCTAAAGCGGATGTCGGTATAAAATGCCTTAACTTTATGCGAAAGTTCGTGGTCATACTCATTGCAGTTTTCCTTGTTTTATCCCTGTCTGCCTGTTCGACGTCGCTGAGGAGCGTGCGGCAGTACGGGGAGAAGAACGGCATGGTCGTTGTGCCGGCCGGATGGTTCAGGATGGGGCTGAACTCCGCCGAGATAAATGAGAGACCTGAACAGGATGTCTATCTCGATACCTATCTTATAGACAAATACGAAGTTTCGGCAGCGCAGTTTGCCGGGTTTCTCAATGATAAAGGCAATCCCGACGACAGGTATTTTTCGGACGACCGGCATTCCACGGTCATCGGCGTGTCTTACGTCAACGGCAATAAGGTCGAGAATTCCAAAAACCCTTCGAAGTATGTTCCGAGAAGGGGCCTTGAAAACTATCCTGCCAACAATGTGTCATGGTATGGGGCGTACGCTTACTGTCGCTGGAAGGGAAAGCGTCTGCCGTCGGAGGCCGAATGGGAGAAGGCTGCAAGGTGTGATGACGGCAGGACCTATCCCTGGGGAGACTCGATGCCGGACGACAAAAAAGCCATGTACAACCAGAAATGGCGGAAAAAAGGATTCAACGTTATGGTCCCCGTTGACGCACTTCCGGAAGGGAAGTCCTGTTACGGCGCATTGAATATGGCCGGGAATGTATGGGAGTGGGTCAACGACTGGTACAGGCAGAATTACTGCAACTTCTGTTATGGAAAGATCGAGGATGATGTTAACCTGGCGGCAAAACTGCTGGGAGTGCCCAAGTCCACCATATCGTATTCAAAAGAAAAGAATGCGGAGATACCTCCCAGAGAAAACCCCGGGGGTCCTTTGCTCGGGACGTTCAAGGTCATGCGGGGCGGTTCCTGGTATGACAGTTATGGCGACCTGGCCATCAGAACGACTTACCGCTACTGGTTCCACCCGGCCGACAGATACCCCAATTTCGGATTCCGTTGCGCAAAGGACGCACCTGGCAAAAAGGACCGGGCGAAGAGCGGAAACAGCGGTGCCAAATAAAGCCCGGCCGGTGTTTGACTTTCAGGCGCGTTGCGGGAGAATTCCTCCTCGATTTTGGTGCCTTTAAAACTTCCCGCAGGGAGGTCATTGATTACGGCTGTTGTCCCGGGGTCCTTCCGGCGGCGCGACCGCAGGCGGGGGAGGAACGACAATGAAGCTGAGCCTCTGCGAAAAAGGTCCCTCGGTACCGCCTGCCGATACCGAACTGATCTCGAAAAAATACGTTCCGTAATTCAGATTCCCCACCACATAAGATGTGCCTGTTACGTGAGAATTTTCAGAGACAATATTCTTGAAGCGCCTGTCCCTGGCGAGCACAAGGTGGTAGGCGGCCGCGCCCTGGACCCCACGCCACCTGAAAGTGACATGGTCAGCCCCTCTGAACTCGGCCAAATCTGCCGGTGCAACGGCAAGAGAAAAAAACGATAATTTCATTGCTTCCTCCTCGGATCGTCCATTCAATTATACTATCATCGGCAAAAAAATAATCACCCGGACGTTGGCCGGGATGCCGGATTCTGGTCTGTCGAGCTTGACAGGATGGCCCTTTTCTGGGATAATTAAGGTGAAATGAAACTTGGACCAGGATCCGTCAAAAGGCTGTCAGTTCTGTTCATTGTATCGGTATCATCGATGCTGTTCCTCTCTTTGCCGGTCTTTGCAAGTCAGGCTGCGAAGGACAAGCTTTATGAAAATGACGGGCAAAAGAATATCTGCAGCGCCGTAAAGACGACGATCGGGGAGGGGATGAACGACAGGGATGTTGTCAGGACCGCCATTGAACTGGGCAACAGCCCATGCCTGGTGGTGAAATGTGCTATATCCGGGGGCGGTGATATAAGGCAGATAATATCGGGCGCCATGGAAGCCGGCGCCACATCGGATGTTGTTTCCAGGTGCGCGATGGACGCGGGCGCCAATCCCGGTGAAGTCAGCGCAAGTTTGTTGCGGGCCGGTGTAAGTCTTTGCTATTTTGAGCCTGAGGGCCTTCCTTATACGCCTCCGGCGGACGCGCCGGCACCCTTCGAGTCTATCCGGGAGCCGAATGCGGATCCGCCCATCAGTCCGTCAACCTTTTGAAAGAAACGGGAGAATGGCGCAGAGAGCATAGCGTAGCGCACGGGGCGGAGAAGAACCTGCAAAAAGTGTGATCCTTGAATATCCTTAAGCCTTGTGGCGCAAACTGTCATACTCTTGCTTCTGTCTTTTGCCCGATGCACCATGCTCTCTGTCCTTTGCGCACGCGAGGTCTTTGCCTTTCAGTTGCCGAAGTGAGTCTCAACGAACTGCGCAAGAACTTCCTGGATCTTATCGGGAGGAGAAATTCCGAAATAGTTAACGAGAATTACGTGGGTCAATTCGTGAGCCAGTACGCCGACCCTCACATCGTCTAATGAGACGAAGACCGTATTGTCTCTCGGAGAATAGAAGGCGATGTAATCCGGACTCCTGCCGTATTTGTTCCTGTAAACCTTTTGCACATCCCCGCTTGAGGGCAGGAGGACCACTGTAAACTTCAGACCTCTGGGGAACATGTCAAGGACCGCTTCGACCCGTTCGACGATCACGTCCAGTTTGTCCCCCGTTTCCTCGGCTGCCGTAAGGGGATTGCGATTGCGAACGAGGTAGGAAAGGCTTCCCAGTGAGACGTTATCGTTAAACTCTCTCAGGTATTTTCTGTCGTTGTAAACTACCGTTACATAATGGGTTTTCAGCTCGGACCCGAGAGAAACCGAGGCCGACAGTGTCAGCGATGCAAGTAAGACCGCTAAAACAACCCTGGAGGCTCCTCGACGCATAATTACACATCGTGCTTCAGATGAAACGTGTTCAATATCTCTTCAAGTTTTTTGTTAAGAGCAATTGCCTTGTCCAGGTCTTCACCCGTTGCTCCGCCGGCCGGAGCTGCGCTGATTTTCGCCAGATACGAGTTCACTTCTTCCGCCAAATCTCTTATCTCCTTCAGCCGCGAAGAGAGCATGGTGTTCAGCTCGTTGAGCATCCGGGCGAGTTCCTTGCCCTCGTCCTTCCTCCTGAGCCTGATCTCGAAATCAAAGTTCCTTTTGTTCATTTCTTCAAGGGATTTTTCAAATCTGTAGAGGGGCCCGGCGACCCGGTGCGTGAGAAACATGGAAGCTACAACAACAAGTACTCTGACGACGCTGCTGCTCGACGACCTCCGGCGAGAGCGTCCGCTAGTTCCTTTTCATAAGTTCTCCTAATCCTTCCGGTTCAGCATGACCTTCACAGATGCTCTCTTCCTCAGGCCCGCAATCCAGTCTGAGATCATTCTCTCTCTCTTTTCACCGGCCAGCATCTCCCTGACGTTATCCCTTTCCTTCGCCGATGGCGGTTTGTGAAGAGAATCTCCGACCTTGTCCAGCCTCAGCACAATGAATTTCCCGCCCTCTTTTACCGGTTCGGTCTTTTCCCCTTCCTTAAGCGGAACGATGCGCTCCCTCATGTCCCTGGAGAGATCATCGAAGTTCATTTCTCTTGTCTCGGTGCCTTTGTAATCCCCTTTTCCTGCGTCTTCCAGCGTGTCAGCGGTGAATACTGTCAGGCGGACTTTCCTGCCCATTAAAGATATGTACCTGTCCAGTTCGCTGTCACTGACAGCAACTCTTAAGGAGTTGAACTTCTTGTCTATCAGCAGCTTTATGAGGGACTGCTCGTAAAAGTTCTGCATTGACCTTCTGAAGGACTCTTCTTTATCTATGCCTTCCCTTTGGGCCTCCTGGATCAGCAATTCCCTGGTTATCAGGAAATTGATTGCATCACTTCGCGTGTTCATGCCGTTGCTCGGGGATGAGCAAAGACTGTTGAATTCCTCCCTGGTGATGACCTGCCCGTTTATAACCATGGCGGTATCTTTTGCGGGGACCGCGGGCGAGAGGAGTTCGTAAGCCATCGCCCCGGAAAGGACGAGAAAGATAAGGATTATGTAATAGATATACCTCATCTGAAATAGAGTATATCAAAGGAATGGAGAAAAGTCTGTGTTTGCTTATACAAAAGGAGGGATTTCCAACTAATGAGGCCGATTTTGCTTGACAATACGGGCCGTTTTGCCAACAATATCAAGGAAATTATGAAGAGAATGCTGTTAGCCATATTATTTTTCTCTTTTTGTTTCCATCCAATCGCTTCCGCAGGCATTTCCAGGGACAAGATGGTTATGCCTGCCGCCAAATTGAGCAGACGTGCTTACCGCCGTCCCGGTTATGTCCAGAAAGGTGCTTTTGAATACAAAAATAATGCGGAACGCCTTTCCCGGAAACTGAGACGGGCGGGGTATAAGGTCTTCATTGTAAAGGGGATTTCGTCCCGCAGGAAAAGGATTTACAGGGTGCTGGCCAGGAAGACGGGTGAGGGTAAGGTCAAGGCGTCGCGTTTTCAAAGGATGAAGTCCGTCGCCGGGTCGAAAATATCGGCTGTCGCGGGGAAGGGCGGAACAGATGAGGGGGCCTCATCGCAGCTTCGCGGGACGGCGGAAGCGCCCGGTGTTTACGCGTCGGGAGAAGAAGTCCGTCCCCTTAAGGATTCCACCTACGGTAAGGCGGCTTCTTCCGGCGTTCCGGAAAGTGGCGGTACCGGTCTCCCCGTGGGAACTTCCCCGGCAGGTGAGTCCGGTGGGCAGGGACCCAATCAGCAGGGGGAGGGCCCTGTCGGCACGCTCAGAACCTACAGTCAGATATTCGGAACGAAAGGGAGCTATATTCACCCTTCTCTCTCTGTGACGGAAATATACACGGACAACGCTTTTGCGACACGGGACAATAAGAAGTCCAATCTTACCACTATACTGACGCCCGGGATATGGTTATCGTTGCCGCGAGTGACTGAAAATCGCCTGATAATCGATGAAACGTCGAACCGTATTCCAGGGGGGCTTGCACTTTCAAGGAACAGACCTGAGGCAAAGAGGAAGTATCAGGCCTATCTTCTTTACGAGGCCGACATACCCCTGCCGTCGGCCAATTCTCCATACGGAAACGCCGTCAGTCATACCGGATACGGCAATTTCCAGTATAACGGCAACAGATTTTCCGCCAATGTCTACGACACTTATACGAAGTCCATTGAAACAAGGGGAATAAGCGTATCGACACAACCCGGCCAGGTCGACAGATTTTACAATAACCTCTTCGACGCCACCACTGATATCGACACGGGCAACCGGTTGCGCCTAAGACTCGGTTATTCCAACTTCCTGGTACATTACAGCGATCAGAGGAACAAATTCATGGACCGGACGGACAACTCTCTTTCAGGTTACCTGTTCTACAGGCTGCAGTCCAAGACCGCCGCGTTCCTGGAATACAGGCTTGTCGACATTTCCTATCTCAGCGACTCAGGTCTCGACAGCACGGAACATCATTTTCTTGCCGGTGTCCAGTGGGACATAACGGCGAAGTCAAAGGGGAGCGTAAAAGCGGGTTACGGTGTCAAGGATTTCTCCGGACCTTCGGGGAACGTGAACACGTTTATCGCGGAGGCCCGGATAAAGCATCAGTTTACCCCCAAGACGTCAGTGACACTCACGGGCTTCAGGAAGACCGATGAGACGAATATAGCGACATCCCTTTACGCAATAACCAGCCAGGCGGAAGTCAAATATGAGCAGCTTCTTACCTCGAAGATCACGGGACTGGCTGATCTTCTCTATATGAATGAAAAATATGAGAGCGGCGTGACTGCCGGGAACACGGCGGATATTGAAGACAACGTATACCAGGCAACTGTAGGCCTGCAGTACGAGTTCCAGAGATGGCTCAACAGCAGCATAGGTTATGTGTATACCAGGAGGGACTCCTCTTTTTCCGATTTTCAATTTGGCAGCAACACGGCGTTCTTCAAAGTCACGGGCTCACTGTAATCCCCCGGAGGGTCGGGACCGGCGTCCGGCCGCTGCAGATGGCTGTTCCCCTGACGTGAAAGTTCGTAATTTCCTGATGTCGTCCTTTATAATTGTGACGGTTTTTCGTATACTAGATAACAAGTTGTCTTAGACCGGAGATATGAAGTCAATCGGGATCATCGGATTAATTATTGTTGTTCTGGTCATATGCCGTCCCGTGGCTGCGCAGGACTATACGGTGGGCGAGGGGGACGTGCTTCAGATAACGGTCTATGACCATCCCGATCTGACTACCACGGTGCGCGTCAGCGGTGACGGGACGATAATTTTCCCGCTGATAGGCCATGTGAAGATCTCCGGGCTCACCGTATCACAAGTGTCCAGGAAGATAGGCGACTTGCTTTCCAATGGGTATATTGTCTATCCGCAGGTTACCGTGTTTATCCAGGAGTTCAGAAGTCAGAAGGTGACCATCATGGGACAGGTCAACAAGCCGGGTCTGTATGAACTGAAGGGGTATACGACTTTTCTCGAAGTTCTTTCGAAGGCCGGAGACCTGACCAAGGACGCGGGGGACAAGGCGATAGTCAAGAGAAAACCTGTTGCGCACGGCAGGAAAGAGCAGGTTATCACTATAGACCTTAAGCGCCTGATAGAGATGGGCGACACGTCGCAGGACATCCCGATCGTGGACGGTGACAGCATTTACATCCCCAAGGCGGGCGTCTTCTATGTGACCGGCGAGGTCAAGAAGCCTGACGCATATAAATTCGAGGAAGGGACGACGGTGTTAAAAGCCGTTACCATGGCGGGAGGATTCACGGACAAGGCATCGACGGGGAGAGTGAAGATTAACAGAAGAGAACACGGGAAAGATGAGGTCATGGAAAAGGTGAAGATGGACCAGTCTGTACTGCCTGACGATGTTATAGTGGTCCCTGAGAGTTTCTTTTAATATGGATCAAAAAAAGGTTCCGAAAGAGGAAGAGGCAGAAAGATAAAGATGGAGATCGAAGAAAGAGAGATACATTTACGCGACTATCTGAGGATCATTGATAAAAGAAGGTATACGGTATATACCTTTTTTATCGTCGTCTTTACGGTCGTCCTTGTTACGACGTTCTCTGCCACCCCGGTTTACAAGGCTTCGACGAAGGTGCTTATCGAAAAGAGGGAGGCGGCGCCTCTTATGACCAATTATGGATATATGCCTTATGACCCGGACTTTTATGAGACACAGTATCAGATAATAAGGAGCGTCCCGGTAGCGAGAAGGGTCGTCCAGATGCTTGATCTTGAAAGGACATATAGTTCTTCTCTGAGAGGAGGGGACAACGGCTTTTCGCTTATGGGCACGATCTCGGAATGGTTCAGGGACCTTTCTTCGCTGATTTTGGGAAAGAAGGCGGAAACGTCGTCAGTCCGGCAGGCGGGCAACAGTGACGCCAGAGTGGATATGCTCGCAAAGATGATCAGCGGGGGTATAACGGTAGACCCCGTGAAAAACAGCAAGATCGTCACCATCAGCTACATGTCGAGCAATCCCGAACTCGCAAGGTCAGTTGCCAATACGGTGGCGCAGGCATACATAGATGAGCTCCTGGACCTCAATATGAGTTCTACCCAGCACATGCTTCAGTGGATGACCAAGAAGGCCGAAGAAGAGAAGAAGAAACTGGACGACTCCGAAAAGGCCCTTCAGCAGTATATCAAGAGCCAGGACCTCGTTACCGTCCGGAACAAGACGGCGTCCGTTCCCGATCAGATATCGCAGCTCAACAGTCAGCTCGTGACGGCAGAGACCAAGCGGGATGAAATGGAGACATTATACAATCAGGTCAAAGAGGTCTCCGGCCGCCCGGGAATGGCGGAGACCGTGTCAGCCGTTGCCGATGATCCGACCCTTCAGGCTCTGCGGCGGCAGATACTGGAGGCGGAACAGAAGATCATGGACCTCTCTCAGAAATACGGAAAGAAACACCCCCTCATGATCCGGGCACGGGAGGACCTGAACGTTCTGAAGGCAAAAAAGGAGCAGGAAATAAAGAGAGTGATCGACTCCATAAAGAACGAATACGATCTGGCAAAGTCCAATGAAAACAACCTCAGAAGGATGCTTGCGGAGGCGAAAGGTCACGCCATTAATCTCAACGAAAAATTCATTGAGTACGATATGATCAACAGGGATGTCGAGACCAACAGGCAGCTCTATGAAGCTCTGATAAAGAGGATAAAGGAGCAGAACATCACGGAACAGATCCAGACTACCAACGTGATGATCGTCCAGAAGGCGGACACCCCTGGTGCCCCGGTGAAGCCGAGGAAGACCGTCAACCTGCTCCTTGGCCTTATCGTGGGATTATTCGGGGGAATCGGCATGGCGTTTTTCGTAGAATATCTCGACCAGACGGTCAAATCGCCCGAGGACATAGAGACGAAATTCGACGTTCCGGTTTTCGGTCTCATCCCTCTTTTCTCGTCTCAGGACAGGCCGATTGAGAGCGCTGTCATGGATAATCCCATTTCGACTGTCGCCGAAAATTACAAGGCCATCAGGACATCGCTTCTTCTGTCTTCCGCCGAAAAGCCGCCGAAACACGTTCTCCTGACCAGCGCGGGGCCGGAAGAAGGAAAGACGGTGACGTCGATCAACCTTGCGACGGCGATTGCTCAGTCGGAACACAGGGTGCTCCTCGTCGATGCCGATCTGAGGAAGCCGCGTGTCCATAAAGTCTTTAACTTAGACAATTCGAGAGGACTGAGCACATATCTCGCCGGGATGTCCGGCCTGGACATTATAAGTGAAGGTCCGCTGCTGAACCTTGACATCATTCCGTCCGGTCCTGTCCCTCCCAATCCGTCGGAACTTCTCGGTTCCGGAAAGCTTGCGGAAATGCTGGGCCTGCTCAGTGCAAAATACGATATAATTATCTGGGATTCGCCGCCTCTCCTTACTGTCGTTGACAGCCTCATTCTCGGCAAGGCTCTGGACGGCTCTATCGTTATAGCCCGGGCCGGAAAAACTACTTACGAGGCACTGGGTAGAAGTCTGAAATCTCTCGCTGACCTTAACGTCAATGTCCTCGGCGTTGTCATCAATGCCTTTGATTTGGGCAAGGACAAGTACTACTATTCACGATACCATAATTACTATTATTCAGCTGACGGGGAAGACAGAAAGAACTTCATGTGATTTCCGGTGCTTCTGCGGGAGCGATCAGGTTACTGCGCCTGCCCGATCAGTAACGCCGAAAGAGAGGGATATGTACTTTCCCCGTGCCTGACTTCCCCTTCTTGCCTTCCTTGCGGTCCCGCGGACGGCACATGCTGCAGCGCGTCTTGCTGCAGTACTGGCA
The DNA here is from genome assembly GCA_037381085.1 of Candidatus Sulfobium sp. Classification (GTDB taxonomy): domain Bacteria; phylum Nitrospirota; class Thermodesulfovibrionia; order Thermodesulfovibrionales; family UBA6898; genus JARRRD01. The sequence continues at coordinate 20,042 of JARRRD010000007.1, read as the reverse complement.
GAAGGTGCAATCAGGGCAGGGGTTCTTTTTCAGAATTATCTTGTTCACATCCGCACTAATATCTAGTATACCTTACAGTTGAGTGAGTCCGACAACAAGAAGAGGGCGGAGTGGACGGCGGTTTTGCGGGAAGTGGCTCCGCATCTGCTCATTTATTTTGTTTTCTTTGTACCCGTGTGGCGGAATTCTTCCTGATCCCGGGTTGCCGGGTCGTGTACGGCAAACTGTCATGCACCTGACATATTGCGGAAAAGCGGTATCATTGACTCACGGTACCCAAATCTTTTACACTTTAAGGTCATGAGTATCCGGCCCTGCGCAGTGCAAAACCCAAAATCTTCTTGTATAGATGAGGTGCGAGGGACTTTAATTTACTGAGAGGTAAGAACAATGTCAGACGAGACAGAGAGAGACAATTCAGTTGATGTAATCAGCAGAGGAGGTGACGCGGTTGAAGTTGAGGAAGACTTCGCCGCTCTGCTCGAAAAGAGTGGAGATTCTTCGGAGAGGCTTTCCCGGGGCCAGAAGGTCACGGCCAGGGTAGTCAGTATCTCGGGAGATTTCGTTTACGTAGACCTCGGCGGGAAAACCGAAGGTTCGATCGATATAGGAGAATTTGTCAACGAGGAAGGCGTTCTCGCGGTAAAAGAAGGAGACGAAGTGGATGCCTTCTTTGTATCCGTGCAGGACGGCATCAGGAGACTGACTACGATGGTAAACGGATATTCGGCAGTGACATTGAAGGCTATCAGCGATGCCTTCGAGGCAGGCGTGCCGGTCAACGGCGAGGTGAAGCGCGAGGTAAAAGGCGGCTTCGAAGTGTCCGTCGGGGGTGTCAGATGCTTCTGTCCTTTTTCGCAGATTGACTTGAAGGGTGGCCGTGAAGGCGGAGTTTACCTGGGGAGGTCTTTCCCCTTCAATGTATTGGAGTATGAAGAAAACGGCAGGAATATAATAGTCTCAAGACGGGCCCGGCTGGAGGAGGAAAGACGGGCGAAGATAGAGGAACTCAGGGAGACGTTGACCGACGGGCAGGAAATTACGGGCCCGGTTGTCTCCATACAGAATTTCGGCGCCTTTGTCGATCTTGGCGGCATTGCCGGCCTTATTCCCGCCAGCGAGATTTCGTGGGACAGGGCCGAGAGACCGGGCGATGTTCTTGCTGTCGGGCAGAACGTGACGGTCAGGATAATTTCGCTCGACTGGGAGAAGAACCGTCTGACGCTGAGCCTCAAGGCCATGCAGCAGGATCCCTGGGCGGATGTTTCGGAGAAGTATGTTCCCGACAGCAGGACAGAAGGGACCATTGTGAGGCTGGCCCCCTTCGGCGCCTTTGTGAGGCTGGCCCCCGGCGTTGAGGGACTTGTTCATATTTCCAATCTCGGCGCCGGCCGGCGCATCAACCATCCCAGGGAAGTGGTGGAGGCAGGCCAGGCGGTGGAAGTATATGTGCTGTCCGTCGACGCTCAGAACAGGAAGATATCCCTTTCACTCCAGCCTAAACCGAAGCCTGAAAAGGTTGTTCTTCCCGAGGTGGGTGAACTCGTTGAGGGTGTCGTGGAGAAGGTCATGCCTTTCGGGATTTTTATCAAGACGAGCAAGGGAGTGAACGGACTGATCCCCAACTCTGAAGCGGGCACCCAGCCCGGTGCGGACCACAAGGGCATGTTTCCTGCCGGGGCGGCCGTTCGGACTATCGTGACCGAGGTGGACGCTGCGAACAAGAGGATACGCGCAAGCCTCAAGGCGGTGACGGAAAAGCAGGCCCGGCGAGAATACGAGCAGTATGTCGACTCCGTCAAAGAGGCCGCCGGATCGAACGGCGGACTCGGCAACCTCGGTGAAATACTGAAGGCGAAGATCGAAGAAAAGAGACTTCAGGGGTAATTGAAGTAGGAAGTCAGAAGTAACAATGCAGAATTATTAAAGAATCTGGTACGCTTCTTTACATGCGGTCGAGTCTTTTTCATCCGTCATTCCAGCGCAGGTCGGTGCGACTCTGCGCGACTCGCTTCGAGCTTTAATCCAGGCTCTTCTCTTCTTGGGACAATGGATTTCCGAATACAACCTCGGAATGAGGATAAACTTGTGCCTGGCCGGGAATGGATATGTTCTGAGGTATGAGGTCGGGCCTTTTTGTGTTCTTCTTTTTGAATTTTAACTTCTGCATTTTGCATTCTTACTTCTGACTTGTTATTATTTTTTCAGCCCCACTTCGATCATCTTTTCTTTAGTCGCTTTGATCCTGTCCCTCAATTCTGCCGCACGTTCGAAATCGAGGTTTCTCGCCGCCTCTTTCATTTCCTTTTCGAACCGTTTCAGTGTCAGGTCGTCCAGGGCGTACCGCTCTTCTTCCTCGGCGGCGACGGGAACGGTCCAGTAGTCTGACTCGTATATCGACCCGGCAATATTCTTGATGTTGCTCTTTATGGTCTCCGGTGTTATCTTCATCGCCTTGTTATAAGCCTCCTGAATCTGACGCCGCCTGTTCGTTTCATCCAGCGCCCTTTTCAGGGACCCGGTTATGACATCTGCATAGAATATCACTTGTCCGTTGACGTTCCGCGCCGCCCTCCCGGTGGTCTGTATGAGAGACCTTTCGGAACGGAGGAAGCCCTCCTTGTCCGCATCGAGGATGGCGACAAGCGAGACCTCGGGCAGGTCGAGCCCCTCTCTCAGGAGATTAACCCCGACCAGCACGTCGAATTTGCCCAGCCGGAGGTCCCTGATGATTTCTATCCGCTCTATTGTGTCGATATCGGAATGCAGGTACCTCGCCCTGATGCCGAGTTCGCGGTAATAGTCGGTGAGGTCTTCAGCCATCTTCTTGGTCAGTGTAGTCACCAGTACCCTCTCGCCGCGCTTGACGGTCCTGCCGATTTCGGCGAGAAGGTCGTCCACCTGGCCCGAGACCGGCCGCACCGAGGGCCTCGGATCTATAAGCCCGGTGGTACGTATTATCTGTTCCACCACCTTGCCGCGGGACTTTTCCGTTTCGTACTGCGCCGGAGTGGCCGATACATATATCGCCTGGGCAACGCGCTGTTCAAATTCGTCAAACTTCAATGGTCTGTTGTCGAGCGCCGAGGGCAGTCTGAAACCGAAATTGACGAGTGTCTGTTTCCGCGATCTGTCTCCTTCGTGCATCCCCCGTATCTGGGGGACAGTAGCGTGGGACTCGTCGATCACAACAAGAAAGTCTTCCGGGAAATAATCTATCAGCGTATAGGGAGGTTCGCCCGGCAGCCTGCCGCTCAAATGTCGTGAGTAATTCTCGATACCGTGGCAATAATTGAATTCCCTGAGCATCTCCATGTCGAACCGGGTCCTCTCCTCGATCCTCCTCGCCTCTATTATCTTTCCCTGTCTGAGGAAGGCCTCGACGCTCTCCTTCATCTCTTTTTCTATGCCGGCGAAAGCGGCGTCAATCCGGTCCCTGGGGGTGATCCAGTGGCTGTTCGGGAAAAGGTCAATCTTTTCGAGCTTCCTGATTTTGTTGCCCGTAAGAGGGTCCGATTCGGAAAGAGAATCTATGGAATCGCCAAAAAATTCGATCCTGACGACCCTGTCCTGAGAGAAAGAAGGATAGACCTCGACAATGTCGCCCCGCACCCTGAAGTTTCCCCTTTTGAAGTCATAATCCGATCTCGAGTACTGGATCTCCACAAGCCTGCCGAGAACATCGTCGCGCTCGATCCGCATGCCGTCCCTGAGAGACAGATGCATGTCCATATAGTCCTGCGGAGAGCCTATGCCGTAAATGCAGGAAACGGAGGCCACGACGATGACATCGCGCCTCTCAAGGACGGCACGCGTAGCGGAATGCCGCATCCTGTCTATGTCGTCGTTGATCATGGCGTCTTTTTCTATGTATGTGTCCGTGGTCGGCAGGTAGGCTTCGGGCTGGTAGTAATCATAGTAGCTGACGAAGAACTCCACGGCATTTTCCGGGAAGAGCTCCCTGAATTCGCCGTAGAGTTGGGCGGCAAGCGTCTTGTTGTGAGCTATTATGAGAGTGGGGCGGTTTAAGTTGGCGATCACGTTGCCTACGGTAAACGTCTTGCCTGAACCGGTGACACCGAGGAGAACCTGGTGTCTGACACCCTTTCTTACGTTACCGGTCAGTTTTTCAATGGCCCGGGGCTGGTCGCCCCGCGGCTCGAAGTCAGTTGAAAGGTGAAAACCCTGCATGGAAATCGATCTGCAATCTATATGAGCAACGGACTCTTGAAGAGCTCGTTTCTCTGCGCGGACCGCACCGTATTTTCAAGCAGCATCGCGATGGTGACAGGACCGACTCCGCCGGGCACCGGCGTTATCATGGAAGCCTTTTTTGATACGGATTTGAAGTCCACATCTCCCGTAATCCTGCCGTCGCTCAGGACATTTATCCCGATATCAACAACGACTGCGCCCTGCCTGACCATGCCGGCCTTTATCAGTCCCGCCCGTCCCGTTGCTGAACAGATTATATCGGCCTGCCTTGTAATTCTGCCCAGGTTCCGTGTTTCCCTGTGACAGACGGTCACGGTAGCCTCCTTTGCCAGGAACATGAGAGAAAGCGGTTTGCCCACGGCGAGGCTTTTGCCGATGATGACCACCTGTTTGCCCTTAAGAGCGACACCGTGGTGTTCGAGGAGCCTTATGACCCCGAAGGGCGTGCACGGCAGGAAACTCCATACGGAAGGCATAAACCTGAACTGCTGCAGGACGTCCTCCCGTCCCCGCCGGAACAGCTGGAAAGTGGATTCGTCGGCAGCCAGTCTGCCGACGGATATTGCGCCAAGACCGTCGATGTCTTTTTCCGGCACTATGGAGTTGACGATCCGCCTCGCGTTGATCCGCCCCGGCAAGGGCATGAGAACCAGCAGGCCGTGGATCCGTTCGTCGATATTGATTGAATGGACAACGTTGAGTATCTCGTTTGCGCTTACCGTGTCCGGAAGTCTGAATTCGTAAGCCGTCACTCCCACATTGCGGCACGCCTTTAGAGTCGCCTGAAAATACTGGATCGACGCCGGGTTTTCTCCTGCCAGCAGAAGGGCGAGACCAACGTCCACGCCGATGCCGTTCAATGTTTCCACTTCCTTCTCGACCTCTGATTTTATTTCGTCCGCAAGTCTCTTGCCGTCCAGAATCGCGCCCATCAAATCCTCCTTACCGGACTATATACCGCATGCAAGTGCGGTCTGCTAACGAAGGGAAAGATCATGAAACGCATGCCGAAGGCTGCGCCTCGGGGTTCCCATAGCCAGTTTCATTTATGACCGACATGAACTTCTCCGTGTCGGAAAGGTCGGTGAAGACCGCATCGGCCCCGGCTTCGGAAAGGACCTGCACGGAGTAAGGTCCTGTCGCGACGCCAACCGCAAGCGCCCCGTAAGGCTTTGCACAACCGATATCTCTCGGCGTGTCGCCGATGATAACGCAATCGCGGTAGTCTACGTTCGCGGTGTTTTCTCCGGAGATCTTTGCCAGGGCCACTGGCAGCAATTCGTTTCTGTCTTCAGAGTCGCTACCGAAGGCGCCGGTCCTGAAATAGGAATACAGCCCGTAACGCTCCAGCTTTATCCTGGCGCCTTCTTCGATGTTCCCCGTAAGAAGTCCGAGAACAAGCCCCTCCTGCGGTGCCAGACAGGCCAGGACCCTTCCGATGCCGGGTTTGACATGCCCGCCCGAAGTACGCACGCAGTCCTTTAGAAATCCGGTATAGGTCTCAAAAAAGGTCGGCATAATGCCGGCCGAAAACTCAATGGCGTGCGCCAGCAACGCCTCCTTTACTATCTGAGGGTCGGTCTTGCCGGCCATCTCTATCCCCCTGAAGGCATGATCTACGCCGAACATCTCTTTGAAGGCGAGGTCGAGCGACCTTGCACCTGCGCCCCCGGAGTCGATAAGGGTGCCGTCGATGTCGAAGAGTATCAGTCTCACTATTATTTAAGATAGCCATTGAGAGGACTGCAAGTCAACAAGCGGACAGGTTTGTTAAGGGGAGAGGCAAAGGCGCTGGTGCCTTTGCCTCTTTTGATGCCGGATCACTTGACCACGAAATATGTTGCCCAGCGGTAATAGTTCTGGTTACCGGCATCTTCGCCGCTGGAATATCCGCTGTTCGAAGGTCTGACGGTAAGAACGAGCGTGTAAACTCCGGGTGGAAGATCAGACACAGGTATTGTGGCAATGGTTCTGTCAAGCGACGTAACGTCAGTCTCCCAGAGGACAAAATTCCGGAGAAACGCACGGTCTATTCCATACGATCCGTGGCCTTCCGAGCCTGACTCGTTGTCATCTGAATTGTGCGATTTGTCGGCAGTTGCCGTAGAGCCGGACGTTTCCGATTCGGCGATCCCCCGGGAAATAGGCTGCAGGGAATTTGAGGGGTCCATGAAGTACAGATCCAGGTCATCGACGGAGGGAGCATATATGCCGAGCGAGACATTGACAGGATCGGAGAATTCGGCCTGGACACGGAGTGAGAGCGTATCTCCGGCGGCAGCGGCGGAGCCGATGCCTATGGGTTCCGCTTGTGCCGGATCGGAGCTTAAAACAGGCGCGTCTACCGGGTCATATGCGAAGACTTGCACGCCTGTCGGCGCCGGCATTATATCTGCCGATGTCGTAGGCGTTGGAGTCGGCGTGGGTGTGGGTGTCGGAGTCGGCGATGGAGTAGGACCAGGAGTCGGCGTCGGGGTCGGAGGCGGTGTATAGGTGCAGGACTGTGTCAGAACAGGTGAACCGCCTGTACATCCCGATGGAGACTTGGAAGTGACGGTCCTGGACTGAGTGTTGTTGTCATTTTCCTGGTGAAGGCCCTATCGTCTCTTCACACCTCCTTAAGACGCAGATAAGGCTTCGATGATTCACAACTGACATGGAAGGCATTCTATCCGGAAAGATTGTCTCCCACATTCCGGCCGGCTGTTTTGGATGTTACTTGACTGACTCCTGAAGCATGCTTTCCGAATTCGTAAAATTAATATAACAGCGCTGTATCTGCATGTCAAATTAAATATACTTAATAGTTGACAATATAACGAAAGGAAAAGCGCATTCGGGAATCCTTTATTTTTCAACCATAAAAAGAATATAATTTTTTATCATGGAGAGTTTGGATCCGTCCGCTGACTTCAGCCGCTTTTCTGACGCATACAACAATGATCGATATCCATTGCCACATATTGCCGCAAATTGACGATGGTCCTGGCGATGCCGAAACAAGCATGCGCATGGCGGAGATCGCGGTGAGCGACGGCATTACACATATAGTGGCTACGCCCCATTTTACATATAATGAAAAGCCGACAACGGCTGACATCAGTAGAGGCGTCAACTCCCTCGGAGATGAGTTTGACGGGGCGGGGCTGCCGCTCAGGTTGCTGTCCGGGGCCGACGTCCGGCTCACGTACGAACTGCTTGGAGGAATGGAACGCAGGGACATCCCGACCATCAATGGTTCGAGGTATTTCCTGCTGGAACTTCCTGCCATCCTGCCTCCCAACCTGGGCAGGGTCTTTTCCACCGCTGATTCAAACGGCTATGTGCCGATCATAACCCATCCCGAGCGCAACTACACGCTGCTTTCTTCGCCCGGAAAGCTGGAGACCCTGCGCCGGAGCGGGGTCTTGTTTCAACTGACTGCGATGAGCGTGACCGGAGAATTCGGAGAAGAAATAAAGCAGCTTTCACATATGCTTATCAGAAGAGGATATGCGGATTTTATAGCCACGGACGCTCACGACCCCTTCGTAAGAGTGCCCGTGCTTTCCAGGGCGTATAAGGCAATTTCCCGACTTCTGGACAGAAAAAGGATGGACAGGATTCTTGTGGGAAATCCTGCCGATGTGCTGGCCGACAGGGAAATAAGGGCGGATTAGGGCCGAGGATCCAGAATGGTCAACTGGTATGCGATTTATACCAAGCCGGGCGCCGAAGACTCGGCGACCAGGCTTCTGAGTAACGCCGGGATAGAGACGCTCAACGCAAAGATACGGATAAAGAAGTTCGTCAGGAAAAAATATACCGAGGTCATAGAGCAGCTTTTCCCCTGTTACATATTCGCGTTTTTCGATCCTGATACCCACAGTCACATGATCAAGTATACGCGTGGTGTGCGCTATGTTGTCGGCAAGGAACACCCCCTTGTCGTCCCTCCGGCCATGATAGACGCCATCAGGGACAGGATGGAAGACGGTATCGTAAGGCCGGAGGCTGAAAGCTTTGAAAGGGGCGACAGGGTCCTCATAAAGGAGGGACCGTTCAAGGATTTTTGCGGTATATTCGAAAGGAACCTTACCGGCCGTGAGAGGGTCGTAATCTTCCTTGAGGCCCTCTTCTGCAGGGTCGAGATCGAGAGATTTTCGCTAAAGAAGGATTGAAAAATCACTCTTTTACCTTGACGTTTGTGCATCGATTATTTATATTAGTTCAGTGCGTGAACGCTGTAGTCATTTTCTTCCGCCAGTCCGGCGCTATTGCTGGAAACGGCGGTAGCCTGCCCAAAATCAGTCTCAGAGCTCCAAGTATTGAAAGATTCGCAACCCGGGGAAGAGCATTTAACCGCAGACGCTCGCGGACCGGCGCAGACAAAGACTGTCCTTTTTGTCTGTGCGACTTGCCCTAATAAGAAACCGGCTGGTTTATTACGGCTGTCATTGTCTATATTATAGTCTGTATTCCGTCTGCGGTTGAAAAACTTTCTTTACTCTTCTTGTATCTGATGGACGAATCCCACTTTAAGACGCTTCGCGAATTGGCAAAAGACGGGACGATTTCCCAGAGGGAACTGTCGAGAAGGATGGGCCTGAGCCTGGGAAGGGTGAACTATCTTGTAAACTCACTGCTCCGGCAAGGTTACATTAAGGCGAAGCGCTTCAAAAACTCGAAGAAGAAAATAGGGTATATGTACGTAGTAACTCCGAAGGGCATAAGCACGAAGGTGGCCCAGACGTATCACTTCCTCCAGAGAAAGCTGGACGAGTTCGAGGATTTGAAGAGGGAGATAGAGGCATTGCGGAAGGAGAGTGAAGAGGAGGTGACGGCCGGATACGAAAGACGGGAGGCTGACGGGGAGGAACGTTTCAACGGGAGGTTATATGAGTAAGATTTTGGTCACGGGCGCCGCCGGGTTTATCGGGTTTCACCTGTCGAAGAGGCTGCTGGAACGGGGAGACGAGGTGGTGGGGCTGGACAGCCTTAATGAGTATTACGATGTTAATCTGAAGATCGACAGGATCAAGCATTTTGCAATGGACCGGAATTTCAAACCCGTGAGAATGGACCTTGCCGACAGGGAGGGTATGGTAAGGCTTTTTGCGGAAGAAAAATTCGATATGGCAGTGAACCTCGCCGCCCAGGCCGGGGTAAGATATTCGCTGAAGAACCCGTACTCCTATGTCGACAGCAATATCAGCGGCTTTCTCAATGTACTCGAAGGCTGCAGGCATAACGGCGTGAGGCATCTGGTATTTGCTTCATCGAGTTCCGTTTACGGTGCGAACACCAGGATGCCTTTTTCGGTCCACCATAACGTGGACCACCCGGTTTCGCTTTACGCGGCCACCAAGAAGGCCAATGAGCTGATGGCCCACACTTATTCCAGTCTCTACAAACTCCCATGCACGGGGCTGCGTTTCTTCACTGTGTACGGCCCGTGGGGACGACCCGACATGGCCCTCTTCCTCTTCACGAAGGCCATCCTGGAGGACAGACCCATCGATGTATTCAATTATGGAAAGATGAAGAGGGATTTCACTTATATTGATGATATAATCGAAGGTGTTATGAGGGTGATGGAGAAAATCCCGGAGGCGAACCCGCTTTGGAACGGGGACAATCCCGATAGTGCGACGAGTTATGCCCCTTATAAACTTTATAACATCGGCAACAATAGTCCAGTTGAGCTTCTTGCGTTCATAGAGACTCTTGAATCGTGCCTGGGCAGAAAGGCCCGAAAAAACCTTCTTCCCTTGCAAGCCGGTGATGTGCCCGCCACCTATGCCGACGTGGACGATCTTGTCAGGGACGTGGGCTTCAAACCTTCCACCCCTCTCGAAGAAGGGATAGGAAGATTCGTCGAATGGTACACGGATTATTATCGTGGTAAAACCTGATGTTGCAAAACAGCCCGCCGGGCTTTGTCGGTGAATGACCTGGGCACTTTTACAATTTACCCATCGAGGGAGGAATTATTGTGGATCTGCTGACGAAAATACAATCAAGAGAAGCCAGAGTCGGTGTCATAGGCCTCGGTTATGTCGGGCTGCCTCTTGTAATTGAGTTCTGCAAGGCTGGCTTCCATGTCAAAGGGTTTGATATCGACGAAGCGAAAGTGGAGTCGCTGAGGCAGGGTAAGAGTTATATCGAGCATATTGATCTGTCGCTCCTGACAACTTACGCCTCGCAGTTCACGCCGACAAATGACTTCAGTCGCTTGTCGGACACGGATTGCATTGTCATATGTGTCCCCACGCCGCTTACCAGAAACCGTGAACCGGACATGACCTACGTCTTTGAGACTACGAGAAGCGTCGCCCGATACCTGAGGAAAGGACAGTTGGTGGTCCTTGAGTCAACGACGTATCCCGGAACTACCGACGAAGACATGAGAACGATCCTTGAAGAAGGGGGTCTGAAGGCCGGAAAAGATTTCTATCTTGCCTTCTCTCCCGAAAGAGAGGACCCCAACAGGAAGGATTTTTCAACGTCCACGATCCCGAAGGTGGTAGGTGGATATTCCGGGAGGTGTCTCAAGGTCGCCCGGGCCCTCTACGATGTCATTATCGGGAAGACCGTTGCCGTGTCATCTACGAGGGTTGCCGAGGCGACGAAGCTCCTCGAGAACATTTACAGGGCCGTAAACATCGCAATGGTAAATGAACTCAAGATCCTCTTTGACAGGATGGGGATAGACGTCTGGGAGGTAATAGAGGCCGCAAAGACCAAACCTTTCGGTTTCCAGGCCTTTTATCCCGGTCCGGGACTGGGCGGCCACTGCATCCCCATAGATCCGTTCTACCTGACCTGGAAGGCGAGGGAATACGATTTTTCCACCCGGTTTATAGAGCTTGCCGGGGAGATAAATGCGGGGATGCCCTACTACGTGGTCGAAAAAATCGGAGAGGTCCTGAACAGGTCCGGGAAATCGTTGAGTGGTTCAAGAATTCTTGTGCTGGGTATGGCGTACAAGAAGGATGTGGACGACCAGAGGGAGTCGCCTGCGCTGAAGATCGTGCAACTCCTTAAGGACCATAACGCGGAGGTTTCCTATCATGATCCGCACGTGCCCGTCTGCCGGGGACACCGGCACTATCCCGATATCGATATGAGGTCGGTCGACCTCTCCCGGGAGGTCCTCAGGGATACTGACGTGGCAGTCCTCCTGACGGACCACACGGTGTTCGATTACGGGTTTATAGAAAAGCATGCCCCGCTCATTGTCGACACGAGAAACGCCTTCGACAGGAACGGCATCAGGAGCGAAAAGATCTACAAGGCTTAGCGCTAAAGGCATTTCAACCGCAGACGAACGCAGACGGTAAGACAGAAACGGCAAGAAAACACAACAGCCAGTATTTTTGTTCGGGTTGGTAGGCCGAAAGAAAGAGAATGGTTTTTTCTGCGTGATTCTGTGAGTCTCCGCGGTTAATTAGAAAGGCCTGTCATGAAAACAAAAGCCGTCTATAGAATCTTCATTTTCGTGCTGGTCTTTTCCCCGCTTGCATTCGGGACGGTTGAGCAGTGGTCTCTGGCGGTCATGGAGACGGCATCATTACTTGCCCTGTGTCTTCTCATCCTGAGCAATGTACGTCATGAAGGGGCCCCGTTCCGCGAGGTCCCGGGATTCATTCCCCTGATGCTCTTCATGGCGTTCATGGTCCTCCAACTCGTTCCCCTCCCGCCGCCTGTCCTGAAGTTTCTGTCTCCGGATACATTTTCGCTCTACCGCAATACGGTCTGGACCGCCGGTCCCGTCGGCTGGGGCTCATTGTCGGTCTGCAGGGAAGCCACTCTCAAAGAGTTCCTGAGGATCGCATCGTACGGGGCATTCTATGTCCTGACGGTCCAGCTCCTTTCAAAGAAGGAAGACCTGAAAAGGGCCGTGTCCGCCCTGGTCCTGCTGGCTTCGCTCATCGCCTTCTTTGCCATATTGCAGGACATCCTCTCAAATGGCAGGATTTACTGGGTGAGAGAGCTGACGCTTGGCGGAAATCCCTTCGGCCCTTACGTGAACCGGGACGATTACGCCGGGCTTATGGAGATGCTTTTCCCTGTCGTATTGAGTCTTTTCCTTTTCAACAGGCCCTATACGGGCTATGGGTCTTTCCGGGAAAGGATAGTGGAGGCCTTTAATCAGCGACGGACGAATCTATATGTCCTTCTCGGGCTGTCGGCGGTGCTGATAGCTACGTCGGTATTCCTCTGTCTTTCACGCGGCGGCATCATAAGTCTCAGTCTGTCGATGATATTCTTCGGCCTCATGATAGTGAACCAACGGAGGAAGGGAAAAAAAGGCGCCCTGATCATAATCATCGCGGCTCTGATCGTACTGTCTGTGGGCTGGTTCGGGTGGGGGCCCATCGTTGAAAGGTTCAGGAGCCTGAGAGATGCGCAGGGCGGCATATACGATATGAGACTGGACATCTGGAAAGACTGCTTAGAGATCATGAGGCGTTTCCCCCTGACCGGCACCGGTTTCGGTACCTTCTCGAACATCTACCCGAAATTCCGCACGATATCGGCTGCCGGCCACGTTCTTGAACATGCCCACAACGACTATCTGGAACTGGCAGCGGAAGGCGGCATCATTGCGTGTGTGCTGGCGGGCTGGTTCCTGTTTGCCGTGCTTCACAGATCTTTCAGGGCATTCGGCAAAAGGAGGGAGCCATATTCGGTTTATCTTTTTGTCGGAAGCATTGCGGGCCTTCTCTCGATATTTATCCACAGCCTAACGGATTTTAACCTCCATATAGGGGCCAACGGCCTGTATTTCTTCTTTTTACTCGGGTTGGTTGTCAGCGCTGCCAATACGAGGCTGAGGGACGGAGCGAAAATGGGCACTCTTCTCCGGAAGACCGAATTTCGCCCAGGGAGACTTGCCGTTGCGGCCTTCATGCTCTTTTTCGCATGTACCGTTGTCCTGAACATCGGGATTCTTGCAGGGAAGTACTTTTCTCTACCGGCAAAGGAGATCTCCATGAACTCCCGCATTTCCCGAAAGGAGCTTGCGGACATGAAGCACAGAGCATACAGGGCGTCCCGGTTTGATCCGTGGGAGGGCAGGTATCACTATCAAATTGGCAACGCTGACTGGCTTTCCTCGAACATGACCGGTGCTGTTGCGCAATACAGGGAGGCACTGCGGCTCGATCCGGCAAATGCCGCGTATCTGCAAACATTGGGGCTGGCCATGGCCGGTGCTGGGAATAATAGTGAGGCCGGTAAACTGCTGCTGGCCGGTGTCGACTGCGACATAAGTAATCCCGCAAGATACAAGGTATACGCCTCATGGCTTCTGGCCCGGGGCAGGAAGGCGGCGGCATTGGGCTATGTGAACAGGGCAATTGCACTGGAGCCCCAAAGGACGGGGGATTACATAACCCTCATGGTGGTGTATGGTCTGGACGACGAGGATATCGGGAAATCTCTCCCGGAAAGGACCCAGCCGCACCTGTCTTTCGCCGATTATCTCGCCCATACCGGCCGGGCCGGCCTCGCGGAAAAGGAGTACCTCTCCGCGCTGGGATATGTAACAAATGAGAAAGTGATCAGGCCGTCATATTTCCTCCACGTTTACAGTTACCTTGAAAAGGAGAACAAGGTTGACGATGCCCTTATGGTAATGAGGGAAGCGATCAATGCGCTGCCCGAAGATGTCAGCGTAAGGCTTACCGCCGCGGAGGCATATGAAAGGGCGGGCATACGTTACAAGGCCGTCGAAGAATACAGAAAGGCCCTTCTTATCGATCCCGGGAATGCGAAGGCCAAGAAGAAACTCGCCGACCTCGGCTAGGAGAGAAACGGATATGTTAACCGCAGACGGAATACAGACGATAATACAGACTATTACAGCCATAACAAACCAGCCGGCTTTGTTCAACCGTACCTGCCGAATAGAAAGTGTCTGCGATTCAGCGAGAAGCTGTTTGTTTGATATAATAATTTCATGAGAGTCCAGGACAAATATGTCTGAGAATAGGGATGTTGTACCATGATAAAGTTCGGGAAGAAAATAAGCGGTGCAGATGCCTTGTTCCGCTCGCTTGTCGAGAGGCTTTCGCTGCGGAGCATGATGAAAGTGATATACCTTTTCGGGTCGCGGGCTGCTGATAGGGCCGATGAACTGAGCGATATCGATATTGCGCTTCTGGTGGAAGGAGGCCGAATGCCGCTGGATGTCGAACTTGACCTCTTGGGCGAGATAACCTCCATTCTTCAAACGGATGAGGTGAGTCTGGTTGTCCTGAATAATGCGCCGTTGACGGTTGCGTACGGCGTTATCAAAGAGGCGAGGGTGCTGTACAGCAGCAACGAAAGGGAGCGCCTCGATTTTGAAGAACTCATAACTAGGAAGTATTTCGATTTCAAACATTACCTCGACATATACGACAGAGAGTTTATTTCCATCGTTGGCCGATGATAGATAAGGGGCTCATAATTGACCGTCTGAGCCGCCTCAGGGAAAACCTCAGGAATCTGAAGGAGCTTGGGGCTTTGGCGAAAGACGACTTTCTGAAGGACGCCCGCAACTTCCATAGTGCGGCGCGACAGCTCCAGATAGCTATCGAGGCATGCCTGGATGTCGGACATCACATCATTTCCAGAAGGGCCCTTCGCCGGCCGAAGGACTACAAGGACATCTTCCTAATTCTGGGCCAGGAGCGGATCATTCCATTGGATTTTGCGGAATCACTCGTGAAGATGGCGAAATACCGGAACAGGCTTGTGCATCTTTATTGGGAAGTTTCGGCTGAGGAAATTTTTGGTATTCTCCAGGGGCGGTAGATGACCTCGATTCCTACATGAAGTATATCGCGGCCTTCGTCGACAAGGAGCCGTCTTCGGAGTGACAAGATGCCCGCGGTTACCGTAGATCTTTTAATCTTTTGACCTATTGACCTTTTAACCCATTAACCTGTTTGCTCATTGTTCTGCGGTTAGATTGAAATGCGGTTGAATTTAGTCTTTCAGCTTTAATGAATAATTCACGTCAAAAAATTAAGGTGCTCGGGTCAAATATCGACGTTGTTAAGCTTCCTGACATTGTTTCACTTATGGACCGGTGGATTTCAGACCGCACAAGGTGCCGGCAGCTTGTGGTGACAGGTTTCCACGGTATATGGGAGGCTCACAAGCGTCCTGATTTCAAGGCGATACTCAATTCAGCAGATCTGTGGGTTCCCGACGGCATTGCGCCTGTCTTGGTGGCGCGGCTCAAGGGGATCGGCAATGTTCAGAGAACGCCCGGCGCTGAGATCATGCGGGCCTTTTTTGAGCTTGCGGATGAAAGGGGTTACAGCAGCTTCTTCTATGGCGATACAGACGAGACACTGGCTGCCCTGAAAGAAAACCTCGAAAGGAATTATCCGGGGCACAAGGTTGTCGGAACTTATTCTCCTCCCTTCCGTCCGCTCACCGCTGAGGAGGATGAGCAGATCGTCAAGATGATCAACGATGCAAAGCCGGATGTGGTCTGGGTCGGCCTTGGGTTGCCGAAGCAGGATCGGTGGGTTTATGAACACAAGGACAGGCTTAAGGTTCCTGTTGCGGCAGGGGTCGGGGCGGCTTTTCTCTTCCTGAGCGGCAGGGTGAAGCGCGTTCCAGACTGGGTTGGCCGTAATGGCCTGGAATGGCTGTGGAGGTTTATTCAGGAGCCGAAGAAACTCTGGAGACGCGACCTCATCGAGGGGCCTCAGTTTGTGTGGCATGTGCTGATGGAACTGGCTGGAATAAGAAAATATGACTGATCGTGGTGTTATGAGCATTTATGGTCCCCTTGAGAAGCGCTTAATTTCTCGGTTGATTTGACGGGCAATGATTAAAAGACTATTTTCCTCTCAGCTCCGCCGGAACATGTCTTCCGGAATGCTGGCATTCGGATGCAATTTCGTCTTGTCTCTTATCGCCCTGCCTCTGTACCTGCACTTTCTTGGCTATGAAAGATACGGAATCTGGCTGGTTCTGACAACCGTCATGAGTTTTGCGCAGCTGGGTAACTTTGGAATAGGCTCTGCTGTGGCTAAGTATGTGGCCGAGTATTATGCAAAGGGAGATATGAAGTCGATAAGGTGTTATGTCACGACCGCTGTCTATAGTCTGACATTCAGTGGACTCCTGATTTTTTTGATGATCCTTGCTTTTCGGCAGCAGATCGTCTCCGCCTTCAAGCTGTCCGGCGACTACTCCATCTTGGTACTGCAGCTGCTGCCCTATGTCGGAATGCTGACCATTTATGTTTTTGTCGTCAAGATTGTAGAGACCACGCTTTCTGGGCTGAACAGGATGGATTTGGCTAGTTATTTCCGTCTTGTAGGTCGTGGAATAGCGTTGATCGTGTCTGCCATTTTGCTGTACAGAGGGATGGGAGTTAAGTCATTGCTGATCGCTACCTTCATATCGGAAACAACGAGTCAGATGTTGTTTCTTCATACAATTCGATCTTTGATCCCGGTAAGCTTTTTCGATGCCAGATATGTCGACAAGGCTAGTTTCAAACGTTTGCTTGCCTTTGGTGCCGGCGTGATGGGTGGCTCGACATTTGAGATGCTAGTTTCCCCCCTGAACAAGCTTATTATTTCTCGCTATATCGGCGTCGGCGCAATTCCCATCTTCGATATTGCCTATAATGTTGCGATGAATATCCGCGGTATTGCAGCATCCGGGCTTGGTGCGCTTACGCCTGAGGTCAGCAGACTGTCCGCCCTTTCGAAGTCAGATGCCGAGAGAATACCTCACATTTATCGCAAGACAATAAAGATTATTCTATTCGTGGGAATGCCGTCTTTTCTCGTGGTGTTCGCTCTGGCGACCCCTTTGCTTCAGATATGGCTCCGGGCGAGGTTCAACGCCGAACTGCCGACCATGCTCCGGATCATGCTGGTAGGGGCGTTCCTGAATCTCTACGCCATTCCTTCATACTATGTGCTGATGGGGCGCGGCCGCACGGACAAGTTGTTTTTCTTCAATATCGTTAAGTCGGGTGTGAATGTACTGGTGCTGTCCATTCTTCTGGTGACGGTATCGACTCTGTCGATTACGGCAGTCGGCTGGGCCACTGTCATGGGAATGGGATGCTCCACGATATATCTGCTCCGGCAAAACCAAAAAGTAACAATGGCTGTGGCCAAGTGAGGAGACAGATGGAGCGGCTGAGGAATATTTATCGGAAACTGCCTTTCATCCCGGGCATTTATCATAATGCGAGGCTGAGGGTTTTAAGAGCTCGATTTGAGAGTTCGCGAGCATATTGGGAAAACGGATATGCCGAAGGGGTCTCCCATGATCTTGAGCTAGGTGGAACTGAGGCAAAAATAAATGCAATTTGAGCCAAATGTGTATGATTATCTGAGGGGCAGAAAATTCTCAAAGGGATTGCATATCCATTTACCCAAGAACAAAGAAATTATGCTATCAAAGATGGAATTGGTTGAATCGATTGTCAGCGATAAAAAGATCATTCATTTGGGCTGTACTGACCATAAAGAGCTCATCAAAGGCAAGATAGAGCGAGGCGAATGGTTTCATAAGAGGCTTTTGGATGCGAGCAGTCAGTGTCTTGGAATAGACATAAATAAGGAGGCTATTAATTATTGCAGGAATGAACTGGGATATGACGATATCTATTGCCACGATGTGCTCAATGATGAACCTCTTCAGATAATAATAAATAACAGGTGGGACTATATGGTTCTCGGAGACATCCTGGAACATATTGATAATCCGCACATGTTCCTGCGCGCAATTAGAACAAAATATTCTAATTATATCAGAAAAATCGTTATTACTGTTCCCAATGCCTTTAGTTACGAGAACCTCCGAGGCGTTCTTAAGCATCATGAAGTAATTAATTCGGATCACAGATACTGGTTTACGTCGTATACGCTTGCCAAGGTTGTCGTGTGCTCGGGAATGGAACCGGCGACCATCTGGTATGTTTCAAACATAAAAACAGAGCAACGGACCATACGCAAATTACTCAAAAGATTACTCTTCAAAAATTATCCGATGTTTAGGGAATCGCTGGTAATGGTAGCTCATCTTAACAAAAGTGATGACGCTTTTCTCGAAACTGCCATTTCGCCTAAGAAATGATGGAGATGAAGTGAATTCATGGACCTAAAGATAGTTGTGATTGTCAATGACTTTCCGACGCGAACAGAAACGTTTGTTAGGCGTCATATAGCCGGCTTGCACTCAGACGTGGTAGCCGTGAACATGGACGAGTCAGATCTTTATGGCTGGGACTTCACCCCGCTCGTTAGCTGCCTTTTTCGTAATAAAAGAAAAAACGAAAACATGCGTGACCGGCTGGTGCGCAGGCTAAAAGAAATGCTGCTCGGGAGTCCGTCACCGAGATGGCCAAAAGGCATGGAGGAGGTTTTTGATGGGTATGTCAAAGAGCGAAAGCCGGATGTCGCATTGGCTGAATTTGCTCCAACCGGCATATCTGCGATGAAAGCCTGTCAAAAACATGGCATCCCACTCGTTATTCATTTTCATGGATATGATGCGTCTTCCCTGCTACGATTCAAAAGTTACCGTGCCTGTCTTCCGTCATTATTCGAGAAGTCCGCTGCAGTTGTCGTTGTCAGTCAGGCCATGCGGGACAGACTGCAGAAATTAGGATGTCCTCCCGAAAAGATTTCCATTATACCGTGCGGGGCTCCGGTGGAAGAATTGTCAATATCGGGCAACGTTGAAAAGCAGCCGTGCAAGTTTCTTACTGCAGCTTCGTTTACACCGATGAAGGGTTCCCTTTATACACTCAGGGCATTGGCTCGATGTGTTGAGCAGTGTCCTGATGTAACGCTGACAATGATCGGAGACGGCAAAGAGTACCGGAAAGCATTGAACTGGGTCCGACGTCATGATCTATCTCAAAAAATTCATATGCTTGGTTTTCAATCCAATAAGGTAGTGCACGAACATATGGCCAAAGCCGGCGTTTTTCTTCAGCATTCGATTACAACTAACATAGGACATGTCGAAGGTTGTCCGGTATCCTTAGCAGAAGCAGCGGCCTCAGGTCTTCCGATTGTTGCTACAACCCATGGGGGCATACCCGATGAGGTCATAGACGGTGAGACCGGGTTTCTCGTCGAGGAGAGGAACTGGGAAGCGATGGCGGAAAAGATGATTTTCTTGGCCAATAATCCGGAAAAAAGAAAAGAGATGGGGCTGGCGGGGAGAAACAATATTGAGCTTGTCGGAAATACTCGGCTGCAGATCAATAAACTCCGCGAAGTTTTAACGAGCGTAACTGAGACGTAACAGATAATATCTTATGCTAAGGGCTAGTGCAATTAATAGGTAATGTAAATGGAAGATAACCTAATAATAAATGATGTTATCCCAAAAGACCACGTTTTTCAGATCTCTTCTGAATACTATCTGGAAGATATTTTAAAAAAAGATGGTAGTATTAGAGACGTTTTAGATTTGGGGTGCGGCGACGGTAATTCATTAGACATTTTTCGCAAGATAAGGCCCGATATTAAATGGGTTGGTTTGGATATTGAAAAATCACCTGAGAGTTCTTCAAGATCGCGAACTGATGGCTATTTCGTGACATTTGATGGAGTCCATATCCCGTTTCCTGATGACTACTTCGATCTCATTTACTGCAACCAGGTTTTAGAGCATGTGAGATATCCTGCTGAACTCTTGAAGGAGGTACGCAGGGTTCTTAAACCTTTGCGGTATTTTATTGGATCCACGAGTCATCTTGAACCATACCATTCATATAGTTTATGGAATTATACTCCGTTTGGTTTCTGTCAGTTGATAGAGGAAGCAAATTTGCATGTTGATGAAATCAGGCCGGGCAT
>JARRRD010000006.1:68612-95375 GCA_037381085.1 Candidatus Sulfobium sp. | reverse complement strand
GGCTTTCAAACAAAAAGGCCAAACCGCCAAAAAGGTTCACCCTTCGGCAGCTCGGCCATCTCCTTCCCGTGTCACCACGCTGAAGACCCGCCGCTTTCCGCCCCCTCTCGCAGAGGGTTCGGCTTTGTCGTGGGAGCCTCTATTTGATCTTATTATTGCTGCATAAGATAATACTGTCAAGCTAAAGTTCGGATGATAATATGATCTCATAATCAATTTGCATCAGTCACTTTGAAGCGTGAAATGGAGAAAGGGTTTGCTGCCGGACTTTCTTTGCTACGAATAATAAACAGTTCAAACTTACTCGTTCGCTGCCCGGCAGGAAAGAAAAGCCCCGAAAAGATCACGGGCAGTCCCTGGAAAGTCTCCCTGCTGGTGACCGTGGTGTCACTGTTATTCTCTTTGAAAATGAATTCATGCCCGGCGCGGATACCGTATTTTCTGCCCGACCATACGACGCGCTCCGGCCGGACGACCTCACTGACCACGGGATCGAAATGGAGCGGGAAGGCAAAGGGCCGCATGCAGCATCTCAAATGCCTTCCCTCCGCAATCTTTCCTGTGGAAGGTCTCACATCTTCCAGTACCGTATTCCAGTCCTTCCAGCATGACAGATCGACGAAGGTCTTCCAGACTTCTTCGATGCCGGCATGTATGACGACGGTTTCCTCGATTACCACTCAGAATCCCGTAATGCCGGGGCCTTCTGTCTCTTCCGAGAATGCTATCCTGACCGCTTCCCTGAATGGTGTCCTGGCGACCCGCACAAAATCGTCTATCCTGTTGTCACGGCATATAACCTCGCTTTTTAACCCTTCTATGAGGGGGTGTGCCACGCCGGAGGGCACGGGCGTCACGAGGTCAACCCAGTATGAGGAGAGGAGGGGCGTCAAGAAGGGCACACGAAAAATCAGCCGCTTCGCCAGCCCGCGAGCCTCCGCATACTGCTGCATCATTTCACGATAGGTGAGGATGTCAGGTCCGCCTATGTCGAAGGATTTTCCGGCTGTTTCAGGGTTGAGAAGGCATCCCGTCAGATATGCCAGAACATCCCGCAGCGCGATGGGCTGAATCTTCGTGTCTATCCACTTCGGGCATCCCATGACCGGCAGCCTTTCTACAAGATAGCGGAGCATTTCGAAAGAAGAGCCGCCCGCTCCGATGATGATGGCAGCGCGGAGGAGTGTTGCAGGCGGTTTTCCGGAGGAAAGTATTTTTGCGACCTCTGCACGGCTCCTGAGGTGCTCGGAAAGGTCCTTATGGGTTTCCCCGAGAGCGCCCAGATAGATAACCCTCTTCAGCCCGGTCCGGCCAGCAGCTTCGGTAAACATCATGGCGGCCTGCTTGTCCTTCCCGGCGTATTCGACGTTTTTGAAGATGGTTCTCCCTCCCATGGAGTGCACGAGATAAAAGGCCGTGTGGACCTCCTGAAGCGCCTCTTCCAGCCCCTCGCCGCTTACCAGGTCACCCTGTGCGACCTGGCAGTCCGCTCCCGGGGGGACGAGTCGAGAGAGGCGTATCTGATTTCTGGCGAAGAGCCGCATTTTAATGCCCTTCCCGTAGAGTTCGGGTACCAGTCTCCCTCCTATGAATCCCGTCGCACCCAGTATGAGGACCCTGTCGCCCGGGCCGATCCGAAGGTCTTCCATATTCAAAGTTTACCACTCAAAGCGGCAAGAGTCCCCGGCTTTCTTGAGAGGAGGACAAAATTGCACTATACTTTGAGTGAGCTTTTCTTCTGTTTTATATTCATAAGTGACCATTGCCTGTTCTCAAGGGGACCGATGAAGCATATAAAGTCGAATCTCATTGAAACCGTTTCTCATCTATCGGAGAAGATAGGTCCGAGAAGTTATCTTGACACAGGCAAGCTTGACGAAGCAGCCGGTTATATCGAGGGGAAATTCCGGTCTTTTGGCTGGGAGGTTACAAGACAACCCTTTGCATACAGGAACAACACATACTGCAATGTGAGTGTGGAGGTGCCCGGCGTGGGGGAAAGAGACGAAAGTATCCTGGTCATCGGTGCGCATTATGATACGGTGCCCGACACACCCGGAGCCGATGACAACGCCAGCGGAGTTGCAGGGCTCCTTGAACTGGCCAGGCTTGTCTCGCTGGCTCCTTTTAGGAGGAGCACTCGCTTCGTCGCCTTTTGCCTTGAGGAACCGCCTGCCTTCATGACAAGCAGAATGGGGAGTTATCTTTATGCCCAGAGGCTGTTCGTCGAGGGGACGAAGGTGTACGGAATGATTTCTCTGGAGATGCTGGGTTATTACTGCGAGGACGAAGGGTGCCAGTATTATCCCTCCTCGATATTCAGGCTCTTTTATCCGGGGAAGGGCGACTACATAGCTTTTGTCGGGAACATATCGTCGCGCAGGTTTACCCGTTCGGTGAAAGATTCCTTCAAGTCCGTCTCTTCGCTGCCTGTGAAATCACTGAGCGGTATTTCACTGATACCGGGCGTCGATTTTTCGGACCACCGCAGTTTCTGGAAATTTGATTATCGGGCCTTTATGGTCACCGACACGGCATTCTACCGTAATCCGAACTACCACGATCCCGGCGATACCGCCGGCACGCTTGATTACGATAAAATGGCGGAACTGGTGAATGGACTGTACAAAGCTCTTCGTGGAATATGATGACGGAAAGACAGCGGCGGCAAGTTTTGGTAAGATGTTTTCAGGGGCCTTCTTTGGACCGATGGAGGGAAATGGCATGATTAAAGGAAATTTGCGGGAGCCGGTGCCGACTGAATGAAGAAGACAAATGGACCGGGGAAAAGCGGATTCAAGAGTGTGCGGACCAACAGGAGGAAATCGGTTGGCGACGCCGCGCTCCTGTACTGGGCCATCTTCGAAGAGTCTCCTTACGGGATTTTGCTGATAGACACGAAAGGCGCTATCATTGAATTCAATGAAGCGGCCCACCGGGACCTGGGCTACTCGAGGGAGGAATTTGCGGGGCTCCATCTGAGCGACATTGACCCGTTCCAGAGTCCCCGAAAGATCAAGGCCAGTATCCGGAGCGTGTCAAGGAAGGGAAAGGCCGAGTTTGAGGTGAGACACAGGGCCAAGACGGGAGATATAAGAGATGTGCATGTGATCGCCAAGGCCATGGAATTGTCGGGGCGTCAGGTCTTTCAGGTAATCTGGCAGGACATTACGGAGCGCAAGGGGGCCGAAAATGAACTGAAGAACTACCGTGAGCACCTTGAGGAGTTGATTGACGAGCGCACTGCAGCATTGAAAGAGACAAATGAAAGGCTCCGGAAGGATATCGCCAAACGCAAGAAAACGGAGAGGGAGCTCTCGGACAGCGAAAAGCGTTATCGTATGCTGTTTGAGAGTGCCGGAGACGCCATCTTCATCCTTGATGCAGAGGGCGGGGAGACAGGCAGGATTATGGCGGCCAACAGGGCCGCCGCTGAAATGCACGGCTACTCGGTCGATGAGTTGCTGTCCATGCGTATCACTGATCTGGATGCCCCCGACGCAGCCCGGGAGGTGCCTTCCAGGATCCGCCGGATGTTGAAAGGTGAATGGATGAAGGCGGAAATTACCCATATGAAGAAAGACGGCACCATGTTTCCCGTGGAGATAAACGCAGGCTTGCTGGAACTCGGGAACCATAAGTATGTCCTCGCCTTTGACAGGGACATTACGGTGCGGAAACTCGCCGAGGAGGAGAGGGAAAAACTCATTGTCGGGCTTCAGGATGCGCTGGAGAAGATCAAGACGTTGAGAGGGCTTCTGCCCATGTGCGCCTGGTGCAAGAAGATTCGTGATGACAAGGGGTACTGGAAGAAAGTCGAAGACTACGTGAAGGAGCATTCTGATGCCACCTTTACCCACGGCATATGTCCGGAATGTCTGAAGAAAGTGAGTCCCGAGGCGTACGAGGAAAAGTTCCGGAAGCGTCGCAGGAAGAAGAAATAATCTTAACGTCGTAAAGCAGCGCGGAAGGGACATCGAAAAAGTCTTGTAATGACGACATGATTTATCCATCTTCCACATAAATGAGGACCCAACGCCTGGTGACTTCCGAAAAATGGCCGGCAGACCCCTCTGAAGGGCTGTAAGGTGTCGCTACAAGACATTTTTCGCTGCCCCTTCCGCGCTTTTCGGAGAATCTTATGCCTGGTAACAGGTAATTGAGAAATGTAACATAATCTGGGTCATGAATTGCTCCGGTAAATTCAGATACTGGCTGCCTGTCTTCCTGTGGATGTGCGTCATCTTCCTGATGTCGACTGGCTCATTCGCGTCCGCGGAAACGTCGAGGTTCATTGAGCCGGCTATCCGGTTCCTCTTTCCGCATATGTCGGACCGCAAGGTGGATTTCATCCATGGGCTGATCCGGAAATGCGGACATCTCAGCGAGTATTTTATCTTGGGGCTGTTGCTCTTTTGGGCTTTCGGAAAAGGCCGGGCGGACCTGCCTGCCCGACGGGCGGTGTTGTACTCGGTCATCATCATCGCATTGTATGCGGCAAGCGATGAGTTCCATCAGATGTTTGTAGCAGGCAGGACCCCCTCAGTTGTCGACGTCGGGATTGATACTGTCGGCGGTATGTTGGCTCAGGCCGTCTGCCTCTTGTTTCGGCGTGACCGGGACCACTCATGACTGATAGTGGACCCTTTCGGCTCGTATCCCTGCTTCGTGGTATAATCCGTCATGCGTTTTATCGCCGACCTGCACGTCCATTCAAGATACTCACGCGCAACGAGCAGGGATATGTCTCCCGAGGGTATCTGGAGGTGGGCACAGTTAAAGGGCATTACGGTAGTTGGAACGGGTGACTTTACACATCCGGGCTGGATGAAGGAACTTGAGGAAAAGCTGGAACGGGCGGACAACGGCCTCCTCGTGCTGAAAACGGAGTACGAAGCCGGAGATATCCCGGATTCGTGCAGGTCCGATGTCTTCTTCCTCCCCTCGGTCGAGATAAGCTGCATATACAAGAAGGGCGGAAGGACCCGTAAGGTGCATAATCTTGTCTTCGTTCCTGACTTTGTAGCGGCGGAGCGGATAAGCAGAGGCCTTGCCCGGGTGGGAAATCTGGGGTCGGACGGACGGCCCATACTGGGGTTGGACTCGAAGGAGCTTTTGAAGATGGTCCTCGATTCTTCTCCCCGCGCCGTGCTTGTACCGGCACACGCATGGACTCCTCATTTCTCTGTTTTCGGGGCCGCCTCCGGTTTTGATTCGCTTGAAGAATGTTTCGAGGAGCTGACCCCCCATGTCAGTGCCATAGAGACCGGCCTGTCGTCCGATCCTCCGATGAACCGGCGCCTGTCAGCCCTGGACGGCCTTAGCCTTATATCAAATTCGGATGCCCATTCCCCAGCCAAGATGGGGAGGGAAGCCAATATACTCGATACGGAGATTTCCTGTGACTCAGTGATGAAGGCGATCACTAAAGGGGAGGGTCTGACCGGGACGATAGAATTTTTTCCGGAAGAGGGCAAGTATCATTACGACGGACACAGGACGTGCGGCGTATGCCTGTCTCCGGAGGAGACAGTGCGCCGCAACTATCTTTGTCCCGTCTGCGGGAAGAGACTGACAGTGGGCGTGATGCACAGGGTGCAAAGGCTGGCGGACAGAGAGGCAGGTGCCGGACTTGCCGGTGTGGACCCTTACCGTTCATTGGTCCCGTTGCCCGAAATTGTCGCCGAAGTGAAAAAGACAGGGGTGAACAGCAGGACCGTGAATAAGGCATACATGGATATGCTCGAATCACTTGGAAACGAATTCAGGATACTCATGGATCTTCCGGTGGAGGAGATAGGTGCCGCGGGATTTTCAGCTGTCGCGGAAGCCGTTGCAAGGGTGAGGGCCGGGGAGATAGCCGTCTCGCCCGGTTTTGACGGTGAATACGGGAAGATAAAGATCTTCGGGAAGTTCGAAAAGAGAGAGGCCAAAGGCCAGGAGATGCTTCTCTAGTAGTCCCGCCCTAAGCCTTTCATTATGCCAACAGGCGACGTGGCGTCACCAGGTTGATAATGCGGAAAAAGGAAGATATGCCGTAAGAGGGCAACGAGGAAAGACAGAAATACGAGGACCGAAGAGACTATCAAGATCAAGGCGGGGAAGGTTCCGAAGTTTACGGCAGGTAAGGCTATAAAGACGCTGTAAAACAGAGGCAGCATTGCCGAAGCAAGAGAGAAGATATAGGGTCGTCGTATCCACTCTCTATCAATTTCACCGACTTACCGTGAGTTACGACCAATCGCAAAAATTAAGGATTTCTAAAGAACATAAACACTAGCAGGCAGGATCTGCGGCGCGACACCAACCACCTCTTTGGGCTTTAACATTTGAATCCCTTTGCCAAGGCTGGGTCAATTACTAAAGTCCGACAGGAATCCCCGCCCCTCATGGATATATCGTATCATAGTCGTAATCCGTTGAAAAAGTCAGAAGACAGCAAATTCGAGCCGTTCTTAGAGATTCTCGAACAGCATCTTACTCAAAAGACTATCAAGAGGTGCGTTGAGGACAAAACTCTCTTTTCCTGAGACTCGCTCCAGGCAAGGACATGCATATATTACTCAGAGAACTTTTGCGTCTGCGACTGAAGGCCTCCCGCGTGGAAGACATCGCGAGGCCCGAGATCCGGCCAGGCCATATGTGATTCTTGATGGAATTTGCCCTGTACCAGGCAGAGAGCGAGAGCAATCCCCCGGCCTGCAATTTACGATCCTTCCTGAACTTCACATTTTTATACGCGATCATAGTTCCGAATATAACAAGCGGAAATCATCATTTATATCCCGTTGTACTGCCATATATTGTGATAGAAGTAACTTATGAATGAGTTCGTGGAGGATTATGCCCTAAGAGACAGAAAATACGTTTTCGAGGACAGACGTGACGCGGGGAAATTGCTTGCAGGGAAGCTCATTCAATATAAGGGCACAGGTGCCCTTATCCTTGCGATTCCTTCTGGATGTCTGCCCGTTGCAGCCGAAATAGCGAAGGCGCTCGCTATACAGCTGGACATCATTGTTGTAAAGAAACTCCAGATCCCCTCTAATCCCGAAGCCGGGTTTGGCGCTATGGGACCTGATGGAGAGGTTATCCTCAATGAAGAATTGCTGAGTCATTTGAGGCTGCTGGAAGAAGAGGTTGAGGCTCAGATCAAAAAGACCGAGGAGATGATTCGGAAAAGAGATCGCCTCTTCATGAAAGGGAGGCCCTTCCCCTCATGCAAGGACAGGAGCGTCATTGTCGTTGATGACGGGCTCGCATCAGGCTATACCATGCTCGCTGCTCTTAAGTACATAAAAAAGAAAATGCCTTGCCGGCTTATTGTTGCTGTCCCTACAGGGCCCGAGAGGACGATCAAGAAAATCCTCCCCGAAACCAGTGAAGTCATTTGTCTCAATGTGAGGAGCGGTTATTCTTTTGCTGTCGCTGATGCCTACAGGAGCTGGCATGACCTCACTGACGAAGATGTTCTGACAATCCTGAAAGATCAGTTGCGCCTGTAGGGTTATTGTCTATCGCCGAGAAATCCTCACCGAAACCGGCGTTTTCGGTGTGACATTGACAAGCACTGTTTCATTAATATTAATATAGTCATAATGGGAAAAGGACTTGACTTCATCGCGCAGCTGGAAGCAGTCATGGGGGCTTTTATAGGTCAAATTGCCTGTCGATCAATCATCGGAAATCAACTGTCGAAATTCAACAAGGATGAAGCAGATCTCACTGCCGACGACTGCAAGACCCTGACCAGGAATATTCTGTCGGCGGTTTCCGTCTTCGCGACAAAAGAAGAGGCGGGAAGACTCCGGGCGGAGATGGATAAGCTGTACACTACTTACTGCTCTTAACGGGAGAAAGTTGGATGAAGCGGGTCTTGACTGAGCCCCTGTTCTACATATACTTCATTTATGGCGTAAGCTTTCTGTTAATGTCTTTCGTTGTTTTTCGTGGAACGAGGAAAGCATCTTCAATCGCCTTTGTTACCACTTTCTATATGCTTGCCGGTTTCGGACTTGTGCACGGGTTAACGGAACTCACAGATTGGCTGAGATTTATTCTGAGGACAAGCGGAGCCAGAGAGTCCGAGGTATTGATCATATTGTCCCAGTCGTTCCTGATTACTTCATACGTTCTTCTCTTGCAATTCGGAGTCACCCTTTTGACTTACAGGAGCGAGAAAAGAAATATTTACAGGTCACTGCCCATACTTCTTTTTATCGGCTACGCCGCCTACATTTTGATTGCAGGGCCCCCCCATATACGGACAGCCGGACTTATCGCCCGACGCAGCTTCGGCTTTTTTGGATCTCTGATAAGCGGTATGGCCTTTTTCAGCCTTGCCAACTCGATGAAGGTCATAGGGCATCCTAGACTTACCAACGGACTTGTCATCACCGGAATCGCCTTTGTCTGTTATGCCGTATTCGGAGGCCTTATAGTAGAACCCATAGCCGAGCTTCCCATACAGCTTTTCAGGGCCGCCTGCGCGTTGACCATTGCCATCTGCTCTTTCTCTATCCTCGAAATCTTCAAGGTATCCAGCTAGCGGGCGGAGTCGCAAGACTTACAATTAACAATAGAGCTCCAGCTCTTCAATTACCTGTGGGGTTTGACTGGCAGCTAACAAATGATTATAGAGTTTCCATAAATTAGTTCACATTTTAGCACTTTCATACTATTTTCTGGCGAATTCCCTTAGTACTTCATTCACTGCTCAGAGTTACGATTTCGTGGAGTACAGGAAGAACTCTTGACCACAACTCTCTCGATAGCTCAACACGAGCTATCGAGAGACCCGATCCTGCACTTTCGAGAACAAGAATGATCGTCTGCTTCCAGTGATGACCCGGAAATGGTGACGCATTCCATCCCTCCAGTTCCTTAATCGTCTCGCTGTCCAGACCCGCATTGATCTTCACGCCGATGATTCCGCCGCTCTCACGATATCATAAGGCGAGGAGGTGAGGGTGCTCTATTGTCGCTATTCCAGGTATAATGCGGACAAAACATCATCTCTCAGGACTTCCTCTTTGCGGCCCTGTGTGGTGATCTTGCCGCGGTCCAGGACCAGGACGTGACTGATCGAAGTTATGATCTCGTCCCTGTGGTGGGTAACGAGAACCACCCCCGTCGAGTTCCGTGATACCTTGCCGATGAACTGCGCAAGGTCCTTTTTAGACGGCCGGTCGAGGCCGCTGAATGGTTCGTCGAGAAGGAGCAGGGCCGGTTCGTTTACAAGCGCCCTCGCGATAAGGACCTTTCTGAATTCCCCGTAAGACATCCTGCCTGCCCTCTTCCGAGCGAGTTTTTCTATGCCAAGGAGCCGCATCAGGTCTCCCGAGATCCGTCTCTGCCTGGTGGTCACCGACCTGTAAAGGCCTACACTCGAGAAAAAGCCCGAGAGGACCACCTCTTCACCGGTCATATCTTCGTCGTATTCCGCCTGAAGCTCCGGAGAGATATATCCGATCTTCTTTCTAATGTCCCATATGCTCCCCGAATTCCCTCTGCCGAACCTCCTGATCTTTCCGCCTGATGCGGGACGGTGACCGCCTGAAATAAGCCTCAGGAATGTCGATTTCCCCGCCCCGTTTTTCCCCAAAACGGCCCAGTTCTCGCCGGCCTTCATCTCCCAGTCGATATCCCGCAGAATATTCTTATCGTCGATGTAAACGTTCACTCTTCTCATCATTATCAGGGAGCGCCTGTTGTCCGACGGTCCCTTGTTTGCCCTGGCAGTCGCCGCCATGTTCATCCGGGCTGTCTTTGCCGTTACCGGAAGACCCCGGATCTTTCCCATGTTATCCGGCGTAATGACCAGGTCCCTCTTGCCCTGTCTGAATATCCTGCCTTCTTTCATGAGCGCGACGTGGGTTATGAAAGGGCCGAGATCGGACATGCGATGTGTTGCGAGGACGAACTGAGTATCCCTGTGCATCGTCTTTTCCAGGAGTCCGGAGAGTTGTTTCCGGGCACGGCGGTCGAGGCCGTTGAAGATTTCGTCCATCAAGAGTACCCTGGGAGCGGAAACGAGCGCCCTCGCGATGAGAAGCTTCCGCGCCTCGCCGCGCGACATCGTGAGGATACTCCTCTTTCTCAGTCCGTCCAGATCCAGGAGCGAGTTCAGATGCCGGGCCGACCTGACCATGGACGGAGACGGTTTTTCCTGCAGCCAGACGCTGTCAAAGAAGCCTGTGAGGACAACCTCCTCCCCGAGGATGTCGATGCGGTTTCTGATGTAGCGGTCCTGAAGTTCGGGGTCGACGAGCCCTATAAGCTTCCTGATGCCCAGAGGGGTTTCCTGACATTCGCCTTCGAGACAGTACACCCTGCTTGAGGTCCGCCCCGGTTCGGGCCAGAGGTCGCCGCGTATCAGTTTCAGAAGCGTCGACTTGCCTGAGCCGTTGGCTCCTATGACCGCCCAGTTTTCACCCGGCATAAGTCGCCATGAAATACCGTGCAGGACCCTTTCGCCTTCCCTGGAGACGTCGGCGTTTGCGATGGAAATCAGGCAATCTGCCCTGTGCTCTTTCTTCACGGCAGGCTAAACTTCTGCCACCTGAAGCAGGATGATGCTTACGTTGTCGGAGGCACCGGCGGCGAGGGTATCCCGAAAGAGACACTCCAAACCTTCTTTGATCCCTTTCTTCCCGAGACATTCCGCCATGTGACGGTCGCTCAGGCTTTCCCACAGGCCGTCGCTGCACAAGAGAAACTTCTGCCCCTTCATTATTCTTGTCTCTTCGAGGGAATAGAGGGGCAGACCACGCCTTAAATCTCCCATAAGTGCCGAGGTAATGATATTCTTCTGCGGATGGGTCCTCATCTCCTCTTCAGTAATTGTCCCGCTGTCGACAAGTTCCTGGACGAGGGAATGGTCTTTCGTGATCTTCCTGAGATGGTCGGCCGATTCATACACTCTGCTGTCGCCGCAGTTCAGGACAAAGGCCTTTGCTTTGGTGAAAAACATCCCCGCCACCGTTGTGCCCATCCCGAATGTGCTTTGGTCCTTCTCCACAAGGTTGTTCAATCTTTCTTTTGCCGCCTGAAGCACTTCCGTGATGTGTTCAGCACTGTCAAGGTCCGCATATCTCTCTTTGAAAACGTTGAGGACCGTCCCGCTCGCCACCTCACCCTTTGCGTGACCGCCCATACCGTCGGCTACCATATAGACCTGCCTGTCGCCTTCGGACCTTTCGGACCCGATCCCGCTCATGCTGCCCCTGACCAGAGTTCCGTTCAGCAGGAGACTGTCTTCATTATTTTTTCTCACCTTGCCGGTGTTTGTCACATAACAGGCGTCTATCAGCATATCAATGGAAAATCGGGACGAAAAAGTCGGCGCAACGGGCATGAGCAACATGCCTCCGTCCCGCCCCCACCTCAGTAACGTTTATTGCGGACTTATTTCAACAGCAGAAGCCCTATTCAGGGTTCAGTGTTTCCTTGAGTGCCTTGCCGACCTTGAAATAAAGGACCTTCTTGCCGGGCACGTCAACACTCTCGCCGGTCTTGGGGTTCCTCGCCTTTCTCGGCTTTCTGGTCTTGAGCCGGAAATTGCCGAACCCCCTTATCTCTATCTTCTCTCCGTTCATCAGAGCCTTCTTGATACTTTCGAAGACAGTATCGACCACGATCTCAGTCTGGTTTCTCGTCAGACCTTCCACCCTTTCAGATACCTTTTCGATAAGAACCGATTTCGTCATAAATCCTCCTTACGGTGAATAGAGATATTTTATCTTCGCTGTCGGAAATACGTCGGTAAGTTCCTTCGGGAATCTGCCGCTCAGGATGTCGAGAAAAGAAAATTTGCCTGTCTTTTCCACCACCTGTGGCTCACCGGAGATACCGGCAAGTCTGGCCGCCGTCCTGACCGAGTCTTCAAGTGAGCCCAACTGGTCGACAAGGCCGATCTTTAATGCCTGCTCCCCGGTGAACACCCGTCCGTCGGCTATTTTCCTGACGTCCTCGATCTTCATCTTCCTGCCTTTGGCGACGGCCCTGATGAACTGCTCGTGGACATTGTCCATCACGCCCTGGAGTATCTTTCTCTCTTCCGGCTTCATCGCGCGGAAAGGCGTTCCAATGTCCTTGTTCTTTCCGCTCTTTATGATTTCCGTCTTCAGGCCTATCTTGTTCATAAGTCCCTCTACGTTCGGTATCTCCATTATGACACCTATCGATCCCGTAAGGGTCCCGGGGTCGGCGACAATGCGCGTAGCCGCAGAGGCGATGTAATACCCGCCCGATGCGGCAACAGACCCCATGGAAACAACGACCTTCTTCCTGGCCGCCGTCCTCCTTACTTCCTCGTATATTTCCTGGGAAGGAGCCACGGCGCCCCCGGGGCTGTCGATCCTCAGGACTATTGCCTTGACGGACCTGTCTCTGGCGTATTCCTTGAGCTCATCGATTATCTTCTTCGACCCCGTTATGGGTCCTTCGAGCCTGACGATGGCTACCTTGCTTCCCAGCGGCAAGCCCTTCCGGAAAACAGTGAGCACAAGGCTTATTATTACGAGGACCAGCAGGACCAGTGTCGCGACCACGCATGCCTTTTTCATTCCCTGTCCTTTTTGAGGTTCTTCATGCTCAACCCGATTTTCCTTTCTTCAAGGTCTATCTTGATAATCCGTGCGGGTATCGTGTCTCCTTCCTTGACCGGCTCCTCCGCTTCGGATGGATGAACGATCTCGGAAGAATAGATGAGACCTTCGACACCACCTTCGAGTTCCACGAAGATGCCGAAGTCCGTCGTCCTCAGCACCTTTCCGATAACCTCGTCCCCGAGATTGAACATGGAGGGTATCTTCCGGATCCACGGGTCCTCCTCAAGCTGTTTCAGCCCGAGTGCCATCTTCTCATGCTCCGGATCGACGCTGAGTATGACCGCCTCGATTTTTTGTCCCCTCCTGAGCAATTCGGAAGGGTGACGTATATGTTTCGTCCAGGAAAGGTCCGATATGTGGATAAGTCCGTCCACCCCTTCGGGAAGACCGACGAAGACCCCGAAGTCCGTAAGACTTTTAACCTTGCCCGTGATTCTCTGCCCGACCTCGTACCGCTCGCTGATGATCTCCCAGGGGCTCGGTTTTGTCTGTTTGATACTGAGGGACAGTTTCCTTTCTTCCTTGTCCACCTTCAGTACCACCGCCTCCACGGTTTCGCCTATGGAAAGGTACTTCGACGGGTGTTTGGGCCTCGGCGCCCAGTCTATTTCGGAGATATGGACAAGCCCTTCCAGCCCCTCTTCAAGTTCTATGAACGCGCCGTAATCCGTTATGCTGACGACTTTGCCTTTTATCTTCTGACCCACGGGATATTTCTCATGGACATCTGCCCACGGATCCGGGCGTTTCTGCTTGTAACCGAGGGTCACCCTCTCGCTCGCCTGGTCATACTTTAGCACCATCACCTCCACCCGGTCTCCCACTGCGAAGAACTCGGAAGGATGGTTTATTCTTCCCCAGGAGATATCGGAGATATGCAGGAGGCCGTCGATCCCTCCAAGGTCTACAAATACACCGTAATCCGTTATGTTTTTTACCGTACCTTCGAGGAGCGCACCTTCCTTGATGGTGCCGATGATTTCGCCCTTTTTCCTGTTCCGCTCTTCTTCGAGGATGGCCCTCCTGGAGACGATGACATTCGAGCGTTTATTGTTGATCTTCAGGACCTTGAACGACATCTTCTGCCCTATCATGGCGTCAAGGTCTTTGGTAATCTTGATGTCGACCTGGGAACCGGGAAGGAAGGCCTTCACCCCGGCGATATCGACTGTCAGGCCGCCCTTTGTCTTTTCAGTTATCGTGCCCTCCACGCATTCTTCTTCCCGGGCGGCCTTTTCAAGCGCTTCCCACGTCTTTATCTTGACCGCACGGTCCTTGGACAGCCTCACCACCCCCTCGGCGTCCCTTATATTTTCGACATAGACTTCGATCGGGTCACCCGGCTTCAGAGCCTGCAGCTCTTCCGGGGTGAATTCGCCGATCCCGACAAACCCCTCCGATTTGTAGCCAATGTCGACTATGACTCCGTCAGGCTTGGTCGCAAGAACCTTTCCGGTAAGTATCGTTCCTTCCTGGATGGTGCGGAAAGTCTCTGCATAAAGCCTTTCCATCTCATTGTTTTTCATGTCCATTACGGGGTTTCCCTCCTCTATCTCTAATTCTTTTCTCTACTTCGCTGATAAGCCAGTCCGGCGTGGACGCTCCGGCGGTGATTCCGACCGTCCGCGAGCCCTCGAACCAACTGTCTTCTATTTCGCCTGCTGTCTCTATATGAAAGGTCCTTACCGATAAAGACCTGCACAGGTTCGCAAGCTGAGTGGTGTTAGCGCTGTTTTTTCCGCCTACCACGACCATTACGTCCGCCCTGCGTGCCATATTGCCCGTTTCTTTCAGCCTCAGCGCCGTGGAGTTGCAGATCGTATTGTAAACTTTTACCTCCCTGGCCTGTCCGATCACGCGCGAGAGGACTTTCTTGAGCGCCTCTACGGGCTGGGTGGTCTGGACGACGATTCCCACTTTGGACTTGCATCCGCGCAGGGGCGTTTTCTCGTTTACCACCAGGGCCTCCGCGCCTGCAAAGCTCATAAGTCCCTTTACTTCCGGATGGTTCCTGTCGCCGAGGATCACAACCTGATATCCTTTTTCCGCCAGGTGTTTCGTGTAAAGCTGCGCCTTCTTCACAAAGGGACAGGTCGCATCTATTATTTTAAAGCCTCGTGACGATATACTATCATATACCTCGGAGGGTATTCCATGTGTACGTATGATCAGTGCCTTGACATCCTTCTTTCCGATGTCGTCTATCTCGATCGGCATTATCCCCTCTTCCTTCAGCTTCCCGATCACCTGAGGGTTGTGTATGATGGGACCGAGCGTGAATATCCCGGCCCTCTCTTTCCCGGCCATATTGAAGGTGATGTCGATCGCCCTTTTTACTCCGAAACAGAAACCCGCCCTTTTTGCCTTGATTATCTCCAATTCAGATCCCTTCCCGGAGCAGCCCGAATGCAACACCCGGAGCATATGAATCAGACGTCAGGCTTGCATTTATGTGGAAGATAAATAAAATCATGTCGTCATTACAAGACTTTTTCGGTGTCCCTTCCGGGATGCCTTGCGACCTCATGGGTATCATGACCTGATAACTCCCATCATGCGCCTCAGGACTTCTTCCACGGGGATGCCGCTGGAATCTATGCAATGCGCATCGTCGGCCTTCCTGAGCGGTGCGATATCCCGGCCCGCATCCCTGTCGTCCCGTTCCGCTATTTCGATACGGACCAGTCTTTCGTCGGCCGCTATCCCCCTGGAATTCAGTTCAAGGGTCCGCCGCCGTGCACGCTCGTCTATGCTGGCGTCAAGGTAGAATTTCCTGTATGCGTCGGGGAAGACCACGGTAGTCATATCCCGTCCTTCAGCCACGAGGTCGGCGTTCATGGCCGCGTCTCTCTGTATATCCAGCAGATACTTGCGAACGGGCCTCCTGGCCGAGAAGACCGATGCGTAATGACTTACCTCTCCGGCGCGGATCTCGTCTGTCACCTCTTCTCCGTTCAACAGGACCCGGCCGTCACTGAACTCGACGCTTGTCCGTGCGAGAGCCGTTGCAATGGCCTCATCAGAGGCGTCATCTCCGACCCTGAGCCTCATGAGCTGCAGGGCGACGGCGCGGTAGAGGGCACCCGTGTCGAGATATTCGAACCCCATGTCCCTGGCGATCAGCCTCGCCAGGGTGCTTTTGCCGGCGCCCGAAGGGCCGTCTATGGCAACGACCTTTTTCATGCCGTAAGCCCCCTGATGATATCGAAGAAACCCGGGAATGATATGTCTACAGCCCCGGCCCCGCGTATGGTCGTCGTACCTTCCGCCGCCAGGGCCGCGACAGCAAGTGACATGGCTATCCTGTGGTCTCCATGGCTGCTGACTTCTGCCGCCCTCAAAAAGTCGGCGCCCCTTATGGCGAGTCCGTCAGGGTATTCCTCAATCTCGACCCCCAGCTTACTCAATTCGGAAGCCATCGCTTCTATCCTGTCCGATTCCTTTACGCGCAATTCTTCGGCGCCCCTTATGGTCGTCGTCCCCTCGGCGGCAGCCGCTGCAACGCAGAGAACGGGAAACTCGTCGATCAGGGAAGGTATGCTTTCACCGGTCACGTCAACGGAGTGAAGCCGGGAGGTACCCCTGCAATAGAGGTCGGCCACGGGTTCGCCTGAGATTTCACGCATGTTCGTCATCTCTATAGTCGCTCCCATTTTTCCCAGCACTTCCAGAAGGCCCGTACGGGTCGGGTTTATGCCGACATTTTTTACCATCAACTCGGAGCCGGGAATGATCAGGGAAGCTGTTACGAAGAAAGCAGCGGAAGAGAAATCGCCGGGCACTTCAACGTCGATGGGAGACAATTCCCTGCCTCCCTTAACTATAACCCTAAGCCCTTCAACTTTCAAGTCGGCGCCGTAGGCGGGCAGCATCCTCTCCGTATGGTCGCGAGACTTTGCCGGTTCGGAGACCACTGTTTCACCCTCGGCATAGAGGCCGGCAAGGAGAAGTGACGATTTTACCTGTGCGCTCGCTACGGGCATGGGGTAGGTGACCGGCTTCAGTCTTCCGCCTCTAATTGCGATGGGCGGATAACGGTTGTCAGATCTTGCCATTATCTCCGCACCCATGAGTCCCAGGGGGCGGATGACCCGCGCCATCGGTCGCGTGCGCAGTGAATCGTCTCCGGTGAGAACGGAAAAGAAAGGGTTGCCCGAGAGGACACCGGCGACTAGCCTTATCGTTGTGCCCGAATTGCCGCAGTCTATGACGTCATGCGGCTCCGAGAGTCCGTGCAGTCCGTTGCCGCTGATAATCAGGGTATCGTCTTCTTCCCTGATGTCGGTGCCGAGACGCCTGAAGGCGCCCACGGTGCTCAGGGTGTCCTTCGCCCTGAGAAAATTCTTTACGATACTCCTGCCCCGTGAGAGGGAAGAAAGGATTACCGCCCTGTGGGATATGGACTTGTCGGGAGGGGGGGATACTTCACCTCTGAATGTCCTGGTCCCGCCGACCTCAATTTTGTCCAATACCTTCCCTCAGTGTCCGGGCCCTATCGAACTCCCTTTCAAGGGAGGCAGAATCAGAGTCCCTGAGATACCGGCTGAGAGTGTCCAGGTTCTTTTGGAAAACCGCGATCATTTCTATCAGATTGTTCCTGTTCATCAGGCATATGTCGCGCCATAATTCCGGGGAACTGCATGCTATCCTCGTGGTGTCCCTAAAACCCCGCCCTGAAAATTCGAGACAGGAGGGGTCCATGTCGGCCGCCGTATTGACGAGGGCGTAAGCCACGACATGGGGGAGGTGGCTGACGGAGGCGTAGATACGGTCGTGCCTTGCAGGGTCCATGGTGATAACATCGGCGCCAATGGACCTCCAGAGACCGGTGATCATCTCCAGGGCCGAACTGTCCGAATCCGCCGTCGGTGTTACGATACATTTGGATTTTTCAAAGAGGTCTGCACGGGAGGAATCTATGCCGGAGCGGTCGCCGCCCGCGATGGGATGAGATCCTATATATCTGACGCCCGCCGGCATCAGCTTTTCCACCTCGTATACCAGATCCCCTTTCACGCTTCCGGTATCTGTCACGACAGAGCCCGGCTTGAAGGAACCGGATGACTGTCTCACAAGGTCCGGAAACGTCCGGACAGGCGTGGCGAGCACGACGAGATCAGCGTCTTTGCATGCCTCTGCCGCGCTGCGCTCAAAGGAATCGATAATACCGCGCTTCCTCGCCTCCGCAAGGTTTTCCGCGCTCCTGCCGAATCCGGCGATACCTCCGCAGAGGCCGTTCTTTTTCAGCGCCAGGGCGAAGGACGCGCCAATAAGTCCCACGCCAAGGATCGTGACTTTGTTGAAGAAAAGATTGCCTGCTTTTCCCTTTGCCGCCTGCATGTCTCCGTAAGCGCCTATATTTCCCTCCCCACCGAGGCGGCGACATTCCTGAGTTCCTCCATCAGCTTTTCGAAATGGTCAGGCCTGAGAGATTGCTCTCCGTCGGACATCGCCTCTTCAGGGTTCGTGTGGACTTCAATGATGAGCGCGTCGGCGCCCGCCGCCACGGCGGCCTTTGCCATCGGCGCCACCAGGTCCCATTTGCCGACCCCGTGGCTGGGATCGACCACCACCGGAAGATGGGTAAGCTGTTTCAATACCGGCACGGCGCTCAGGTCGAGGGTGTTCCTCGTGGCCGTCTCGAAAGTCCTTATGCCCCTTTCGCAGAGCATCACTTCATGGTTGCCCCGGGACATTATGTATTCCGCAGACATCAGCCATTCCTTTATCGTAGAGGAGAGCCCCCGCTTCAGGAGGACCGGCTTCCTTGCCGAGCCGACTTCGAGAAGGAGCCTGAAGTTCTGCATGTTTCTGGCCCCGATCTGGATGATGTCGGCGTATCTGACTATTACATCGAGGTCCCTGGGGTCCATTATCTCCGTGATTATCGGCAGTCCCGTTTTTTCACTCGCCTCGGCCAGGTACCTGAGCCCTTCCTCCCCCAGCCCCTGAAACGAGTACGGCGATGTCCTCGGCTTATAAGCGCCGCCCCTGAGGAACGCGGCCCCGGCGGACTTGACCTTTTCGGCGATGGCCGTAAGTATCGTCTTGTTTTCCACTGCGCAGGGGCCGGCCATGACGGGGATCCTGCTGCCGCCTATGACCGTGCCCTTCACATTGATCTCGGTATTGTCTTTTCTGAACTCACGGCTCGCGAGTTTGTAAGGCTTCAGTATCCTCACAACGCTCTCGACGCCGGCTGCGGCGCGGATCGCGTCTTCCTCCTCCTCGCTGACTTTCGACGTATCCCCGATCACTCCGATGATGGTCCGCTCCGTGCCGCGTGAAACATTCGCCTTGAGGTCGCGACCCTCCAGTTTCTTGACGATATGTCTTATCTCTTCCTCGGTTGCCCCCTGCTTAAGTACAATAATATCCATTCAAAACCCGCCTCTCACCGGCCGTCTCCCGCAGTACGTGCGAGTGCTTCGATGAACCTCCTGTTTTCCTCGGGCAGCCCTATCGTTACCCTTAGCGAATCCGGCCCCATCGGTCTCACGATGACGCCGAGCCTCAGCAGTTTCTCATAAAGCGCCGGCGCTCCGGCGACCGGCATGTAGATAAAGTTGGCCTCTGTGGGTACATAGGACATCCCCATTTCACCGAGCCGGCGGTAAAGATATTCCTTTCCGCTTTCGTTGACTTCTCTCGAACGGCGAAGGTGTTCGTCGTCGCCCAGAGCGGCAATCCCCGCCTTCTGCGCTATCGAATTGGTATTGAAAGGCTCTCTCAGTCTGTTCATGTCGGCCAGAATTTCTCTTTTTGCAACGCCGTAACCGAGCCTCAGGCCGGCGAGGCCGTACATCTTCGAAAAGGTCCGCAGGATAAGGACATTCCTGTCGCTGTGCAGGTGCTTCATGCTGTCGGCGTAACCGGGGTCCGATACATATTCGAAATATGCCTCGTCCACGACCACGATGAGGTTATCGGGCATCTTTGCCATCATCCTGTCGAACTCATCTTTCCTGTTTATGGTCCCCGTGGGATTGTTGGGGTTTGCTATGAACAGCATTCTGGTCCTCGGCGTGACGGCCGCCGCCATCGCATCAAGGTCGTGCATGTAATCCTTCAGCGGTACCTGGACGCAGACACCGCCTACGGACTGCACGGCCATGGAATAGACTACAAAAGAAGGAGTTGCCATGACGGCTTCGTCACCATAGGTCATAAATGTCCTGGCTGCTATATCGATCAGCTCGTTCGAGCCGTTTCCGAGAATGACCTCATCCTCGCTCACCGAGAGCCTTTTGGAAAGAACTTTCTTGAGATAGTACCCGCTGCCGTCGGGGTATCTGTTGATGCCGGAAAGGGCTTTGCCGACCGCGTCTACAGCGGCAGGCGAAGGACCCACCGGGTTTTCGTTGGACGCGAGTTTTACCGAATTGCCGATGCCGAGATCCCTTTCCAGTTCTTCTAAGGGTTTGCCCGGTACATAGGGACGTATGGCCAGCACGTATTCGGGCGGACGGATCATTGAATCGCCCCCTGCGGGTAGGAGCCCAATACCTTAAGGTAGAGGCAATGCTCTTTCAGGGACTCCGTGGCGTTCCTGACTTTCCTGTCCTCGATATGGCCTTCCATGTCGACAAAGAAGATGTATTCCCATGCCTTTCTCTTGGAAGGGCGTGATTCGATCTTGGTGAGGTTTATCTTCGCCCTCTTGAACGGTAGCAGTATGTCATAAAGTGAACCCGGTTTGTCCTTGATAGAAAACATTATGGAAGTCTTGTCATTTCCGGTCCTGGGGGGAAAATCCCTGGATATCACCAGGAACCTGGTGATGTTATGGCGGCTGTCCTCGATGTTCTTCTGCAATATCGAAAGGTCATACATCCGGGCCGCCACCTCGCTGGCGATCGCGGCAGCAGTCGTGTCCTTGGCGGCAAGTTCAGCGGCCTTCGCGGTACTTGTGGACTCTTTCGTAATTACGCCCGGCATGTTGGACTCAAGCCATCCCCTGCATTGGGCCAGGGCCTGGGGATGAGAATAGATCCTTTTTATCCTCTTCCTGTCTTTCTGCTTCGAAAGCAGGTTATGGGACACCTCCAGGACTATCTCGGCGTTTACTTTCAGGTCGAAGTCCATGAACATGTCCAGGGTATGACTGATGACGCCCTCGTTTGAGTTCTCTATGGGCACGACACCGTAATCGGCCTTTCCGGCATCTACATTTTCAAAGACCGCCTTTATGCTGTCCACCGGCAGAAAAGATGCAGACGACCCGAAGTGTCTGAGCGCGGCAAGATGGGTAAAGGTGGCAAGCGGCCCCAGACAGGAGACCTTCAGGGGCTCTTCAAGGGAGAGGGATGCCGAGAGTATCTCCCTGTATATGGACTTCAGCGCGTCATTAGGGAAGGGACCGGCGTTGTTAATTGTCAATCTCTCCAGTATCTGGCGTTCCCGGTCGGGCTTGTAGAATTTTACCTTTTCATTCCGCTTTGCCTTCCGTTTAACGTTCCCGATTTCCAGGACGTTTTCGGCGCGTCTGTTCAGCAGGGTGAGTATTTCGTCATCGATCTTGTCAATCTTTTCTCTGATCTTTTCCAGTTCGCTCATGTCGACCTTAGGGGCCCGCAAAAAAAGGGTCCCCTCCCGGGCCCGGGTTTTCGATTTGAATTCTAATAATACTTGTTTTTTCCTATTTTTTCAAGACAGGGACGGACGAAGGCAGACTGAGAACACGCCGCCCGGGGGGGTCAATGAGACATGACCAACATATCGAGAAATGCCGACAATCTTCTGCGGTCGTCTTCGGTCATGTCGCAGAACTCGATCCCGGCGTCGAAACCGCCTGCAGCGGGGATCTTCGATGCGACGCGGCCGTTGAACCTTATCCCGCGGTCGCTGCCGGGCAGGTAGAGCGCCGCACGATATTTCCCCCCGAGTTGCAGTCCCGGCCCCGCTTCGACCAGCATGCCGCCGAGACTGATTTTCTTTACCGGGAAGGTGGCGGCATAGTTCATAAAAGTTTTTTCGTTAAGCAGGACATTGTAGCGAAGCGGGCTCGGATTGTATACCTCATCGTGACTTCTCTCCTCGGGGACCCCGGCGCTGCGCATGAAGTCCTTGAGTCTGACGACGGTGCCGGGGGCCACGTCGTTGAATCTGACCCCAGCCTTGTAGGCAGGGACGTTCGCCCCGTCCCGTTCGAGCCGCTTGTCGCTGGCCGTCTCCCAGATGATTGTACATTTAAGAGGTTTCTCCACCTTTTCAGAAGGAATTTTCAGGAGGACATTGTCGCCGGGGCTCAGCGTTCCCGTTGTGATAATGCATGCGCCGCCTATGCTGACGTTTGAAAGCTCGATGACCTCTGTCAGGGCGGCCTTGGCCTTGAGCTCCCCGTCTTCAACGGAGAAACGTTCGTAACGTCGTTTCGCGGCGTATCCCGGATCCGGTCCGGTCTTGCCGTGCCGGGAGCCCATCGCCTGTCCCTGCATGTTTGACCGCGCGTTCAGGGGAGCCTGATATGACGTCTCATCCGTTCGCCGCTCCTGCGGATGCGGCGAAAGAGACGTTTTCAGCCAGCGGATGATTCCCATTTACCGGAATGTTAACAGAGAAAAACGATTTCGTCCAGTCCCGGGTCGCCTTCAGTCAGGGCATCTGACCATCTCACTGTCTTTTTGCCGGACCGGATCATGGGCTGATCTTCAGTTTTGCCCGTCAACAATGTTATATTCCCCCTTATGAAAAATGGAGAGAGCGGGCTTCCCTTTCACTACGGCTGGGTAATTGTGGTCACGGGGATGCTGTGTGTCTTTGCTTGCCTGGGGTTCGGACGCTTTGCCCTCGGCATGCTCCTGCCATCTATGGGTTCCTCCCTCGACCTCAGCTACTCCCAGATGGGTTTCATAAGCACGGGCAATTTCATCGGCTATCTTGCCGCGGCGCTGGTGAGCGGCTTCTGGGCGGCGAGGACAGGGGCAAGGAAGGTCATATTTATTGCCCTTCTTGTCGTGGGGATATCGATGGCGCTGATAAGCCAGGCGAAGAATTTTGCCTGCGTACTGGTGTTGTACATGCTTACCGGCGCCGGGAGCGGGGCCGCCAACGTCCCGGTCATGGGGCTGGTGTCATCCTGGTTTTCGAGCAGGAAGAGGGGAAAGGCGGCGGGGTTCATCGTAATCGGAAGCGGGTTTGCCATAATTATCTCGGGCAGGCTCATACCTTTTATCGACAGGCTTGTCGGTCCGGAGGGATGGAGGGTAAGCTGGCTGGTCCTGGGCGGTGCAGTGTCGATGATCGCCCTTCTGGCGCTCTTGCTGCTGAGAGACAGGCCGGAGGAGAAGGGGCTCAGACCTGCCGGCAGTGACGAGGTCCCGGACTTGCATCCCCACGATGCCGAAGGGGTCAAGATCAATATTTACAGAAGGGGCGTCCTTTATTATCTCGGGGCCCTCTATTTCATTTTCGGATATACCTATGTGATCTACGCCACCTTCATAGTGACTACACTTGTGAAGGAGAGGGGTTTTTCGGAATCGGCGGCCGGAAACTTATGGGCATGGGTGGGCTTCCTGAGCCTCTTTTCCGGTCCGGTTTTCGGGACCCTCTCGGACAGACTCGGCAGAAAGACCGGCCTGATGGTCGTCTTCTCGCTCCAGACGCTTTCATATCTTCTGGTCGCCTCCCGGCTTCCAGGTATATTCCTCTATATGTCCATCGGATGCTACGGAATCGTGGCCTGGAGCATACCGTCGATCATGGCAGCGGCGGTTGGTGATTACGTGGGTGCCCGCAGGGCCGCAGCCGCATTCGGACTGATCACTTTCATTTTCGGTTTGGGGCAGATCGCCGGCCCCGCCATCGCCGGGGTCCTGGCCGAAAAGGCCGGCAGTTTCAGCGGAAGTTATTATATGGCAGCCGCCTTCGCGGGCACTGCGATCGTCTTCACTGCCTTCCTGAGAAAGCCCGGGACGGCCTGAATCATAGCTTTACCCTGTCAAACTTCGAAAGCTCCTTCAACCTCTTCATGAGCGCAGTGAAGTCCGCGATATTAAGGGACTGGGGCCCGTCGCAAAGGGCCTTCTGGGGTTCCGGGTGGACCTCGATGATCAGACCGTCGGAGCCTGCGGCCATCGCAGCAAAACAGAGAGGTTCGACGTAATTTCTGGAGCCCGTGGCATGGGAGGGGTCGATTATGATCGGGAGGTGGGAGCGCTCGTGAATAACCGGTACGGCCGAGATGTCAAGGGTGTTACGGGTGGCGG
Organism: Candidatus Sulfobium sp.; assembly: GCA_037381085.1. Lineage (GTDB taxonomy): Bacteria > Nitrospirota > Thermodesulfovibrionia > Thermodesulfovibrionales > UBA6898 > JARRRD01. Next base: position 71,554 of record JARRRD010000006.1, on the reverse strand, counting down.
TCTCGAAGGTCCTGATCCCCCTCTCGCAGAGTATCACATCGCGGCAGCCTTCGGACATCACATACTCCGCTGACATGAGAAATTCCTGGATGGTGGTGGACATGCCCCTCTTCAGAAGAATGGGTTTGCCGTATTTCCCGGCCCTTCGCAGGAGAGGGAAATTCTGTACATTACGCGCTCCTATCTGGAGCATGTCGGCATATTCCCCTACCAAGTCCACGTCTTCGGGATTAACGACCTCGGTTACGAAGGGAAGACCGGACTCCTCGCGGGCCCTGGCCAGGAGCTTCAACCCCTCATGTTCGAGACCCTGAAACGAGTAAGGAGACGTCCTGGGCTTGAAGGCCCCCCCTCTCAGCACGCGGGCGCCCGCTTTCTTGACACCAAGGGCCGTCTCGACGATCTGTTTTTCGCTCTCCACCGAACAGGGACCTGCGATTACGCCGAATCGGCCTCCTCCGAACCCGGCCGTTCCGACCTTCACGACCGATGGCTCCTTTTTTATCTCCCGGCCGGCGAGCTTGTAAGGCTGAAGTATGGGAACAAGTTTCTCGACGCAGGGGCTCGCCTCAAGGACTTCAAGCAGGTGCCTGTCCCGGTCGTCCCCGACTGCCCCGATGACCGTCCTCTCCACCCCGAAAATGGCATGTGGTTTGAAACCGAGTTTTTCGACTTTCTTCATCAGCGCATCTATTTCCTTTTTCCTGCATCCCTGCTTCATCACGATTATCATCATGTTCTCCTTTATGATTGGTCTGAAAAAATAAAAGCCACAGGGGCCTTGCCGCCTGTGGCTTGTTGCTTAGTTCCTACGGTAATGCTACACGTCAGGCGGCGCCCCTGTCAGAAAAGAGCGGGACCAGCTAAATCGGTCGCCAAGGCAAGAAAATGATATACACACCTGAAGAATCATCGATTAATAATGATACATTCCCCGGGTCCAAGTCAAACGTAAATTTGAGTCCCCTGTGTCTTTAGCTCTGCGGACTACGAGCCTCGGCGGTGAAGGTATCCGGGTCCCGGCTTTGACGGGTCCTGGAAAGGGGATTATGACGCTTCACATTATCTTCATGGCCGGTGTTTACTTTATTATTCGGAGGGACCAAAATAGATCAGGTCCGATACCCGGAGTTTTATTATGAGACTGATAGACACCGCCTCGACGTACCTGAAGAAAAGGTCAGCCCCCTTCATCTGGGCGGCTGCCGTTTCCCTCGGCCTTATCATAGGCCTGGCTGACTATGTAACAGGCTATGAAATCGGCCTGTCGGTCTTCTATCTTGCGCCTATCACCCTGTGTGTCGGGTTCATCGGGCGGAGGGCAGGTGTATTCATGTCGGTCCTCAGCACTTTCATGATGGGGTTAACGATGTATCTGACGGGCTACGTTGCAGGAGTGGGGCATCACAATTATCTCGCAGATTTATGGACGCTGTTCCTGCGCTTCTCTTTTTACCTTATAGTAGTCTTCCTGCTGTCCGGTCTCAAGGGGAGCTTCGAGGAGCAGGGAAGACTCGTGGTGGAACTGAAAAAGGCCCTGGAGGAGATAAAGACACTGAGCGGGTTTCTGCCTATCTGTGCCTCCTGCAAGAAGATAAGAGATGACAGAGGCTATTGGAACGAGCTGGAAAGATATATCAGCGAGCATTCCGATGCCCAATTCAGCCACGGACTTTGTCCCGAGTGCGCCGAGAAACTCTATCCCGAATATTTCAAGAAGAAAGAAGGGGCATGATGTCGTCGGCCCGTCACGATGGCCATCCTTCACTGGAAAATCTTATCGAATGGGAAGACATCGGCATCGAAGTCCTCCATCCGGGCGGATTGGAAATCACAGGGGAACTGGCGGAGCACTGCGGAATCAGCGAGAGGAGCAGTGTCCTCGACGTGGCCTCCGGGACAGGGGGGAGTGCCTGCTTCCTTGCGGAGACTTACGGCTGTCATGTCACGGGCATCGACGCATCCGAATACATGATTGAAAGGGCGGCAAGAAAGGCGCGGGAACGGGGCCTGAAAGTCGAACTCAGAAAGGGGGATGCCCATCATCTTCCGTTTGCCGAAGGCACCTTCGATGCAGTGATATCGGAGTGCACGATCTGTCTCCTGGAAAAGGAGAAGGCGATCAGCGAGATGGTGAGAGTCGCAAAAAGGGGAGGGTGTGTCGGGATGCACGACGTCTGCTGGAGGCCGGGCGCACCGGATGAGCTGAAACTCCGGCTGGCTGAGATCGAAAACGAGAGGCCGGAGACGATCGAGGGGTGGAGGGCCCTCTTCGAGCGCGCCGGGCTCGTGGATGTTGCCGCCGAGGACAGATCTCTTCTTCTCCGCGACTGGACTCGCAGAATGAAGAGACGGCTGGGGATACCGGGACAGTTCAGGATTTTTCTGAAGGCGGCGCGCAAGTGGGGATTGGCCGGCCTGAAGACGTTGTTGGAGTCTGAAAAGATCTTCGAAAGCGATTATCTCGGATACTGCCTTATTGCAGGGAAAAAGCCATGAAGCCCTGAGTGCAAAAGGATGATTGAGAGAAAGAAAAAGCACCCGGCAGACAGGAAGGGGAGAAACCTTCTCTGCCGGGTGCCCCGTGTCGGCCTGCCATATTGCGACTCAATACTCTTCTATGTAAATCGCAGGCCGGACTCAGCTTCGAAAAGGCTGTACGCTTGCTGTTGTATGATAGGATAGTAAAGTCTTTTGAAGAAATTGTGAAACGCCGATGAAGAAATTGTGAAGACCGGGGAGTGTATGAGGATGTTCGCTGCTGTCCTGAGCGCCGGACGGAGAGATTCGGCAATCACCGGCCGGCGGCACCTGGTGGCGACGGGCAAGCGGCGAACGGTAGGGTTGCGGTGCCCGTCCCCCGTCGTTGAAGGCGTTGGATCGCTTTTACTGTAATTACCAGATCTCCTAAACTTTGGAATTCAAGTTGATTCCGCGCCTTT
>JARRRD010000006.1:0-68599 GCA_037381085.1 Candidatus Sulfobium sp. | reverse complement strand
TGCTGCTGGTCTTTGGCGCTTATCTGGGCTATAACGCGGTAAGCTCCAATGCCTCTGCAGCATTTGCCAGCACAACCTATTCCGGAACACTCTACGTTGCCGGCATGGGCGGGCACTTCGCAAAAGTGAAGGTCAAGATCGATCCTTCCGACACGGAACATCCAATCAAAGTCGAGAACCTGAGCAGGATCGTTATAGGCGACCACAGCAACCATCCGGTTCACGACCCCAGAATTAACAACAACAACAGGAACATGATGTTCTGGTCGACCTACAACGTGGACAAGTCCATCAAGGGCGACAGGACCGTGCACGTGGGCGAGACCGACCTTGTCACGGGCAAGAAGATCAAGGACATCGAGGTCAAGCTCGACCCCAGTGTAAAGTGGGACGGCGCCGTCTATTGCGCTTCCGGACAGTCGAAGAACGACTACATCGATATCACCATGACGAACCCCGGTTACATCGATATCCGGAGCAAGAAGACCCTCAAGCTGCTGCATCGCGTTTTCCTCAAACAGCTTGGGTACAATAACAACTATCAGTTTTTCCACGGGACGAACTCCCCGGACTACAAGACCTTCGTCGTCGCCATCAACAGGTCCAAGGAGTGGGTAAATCCCTCAACCATTAATTTCGGTGACCGTAACGGCCATGTAGATATGCTTCTTCTGGACCTGCCTTCACTCATCAGGGGCAAGGTGAAGGTGCTGGCGAAGAACACCGTTTCTGCGAGCCCGGGCGGCACAGGTCCGACCGGCTCGGGGACATTTACCTTCAGACAGTACTTTACTCCTGACGGCAACTATATCCTTCAGTCCGGCGCCGACAGGATGTACCTCTTCGATGCCCATACCCTGAAGCTCCTCGACAGGAGGATGATGAAGGACGGCGAGAACCACGACGATATTGGTACACCTGACAGCAAGTACGCGGTGATGACGCTCAGGTCGCCCAACAAGCCTCAGGACGGCATGCTGCAGCTTTACGACATCAGCGCACACAAGATAATCGGTAAGCCTGTTTCCATCTGCAACGCCTGCCACGCCAAGTGGGTGGGTCATGCCTTCCCGGCGGCGCTCTGCGGGATAGACGCAAACTGGAATAAGTAAAACGACCGGTTTGGCTGCCCGGCAGTACGGCTGTCGGTTTTCCAGAACGGGAAATTGAAAAGGGCGGGCATCCTTATCATGGACTGAGGGGATGCCCGCTTTTTTCCGAAAGGAGAAAAGTGAAGTTCAGCCTGTTTAGCGTTGCAGTTAAGAATCTCAAGAGAAAATCATTCAGAACGGCGGTCCTCATAATCTCCATCGGTCTCCTTGTGTCCATCCTCGTCTTCGGAGCTTCGTTCATACTCAGCGTCGGGTCGAGCATCGAGAAGGCTTCCGACCGGCTGGGGGCCGACCTGCTGGTAGTCCCTTCGGGTGCGGTGGACGTAGCTTCGGATGTGTTACTGGCGTCTAAGATAAAGGTATTTTATATGGACAAAGACATCATTCAGAAGGTGGAAAAGGTCAAGGGCGTGGGCAAGCTTACCTGGCAGACCTATCTGGCGAGTGCCCCCGGCCAGTGCTGCTCCATACCGCCTGCCGAGATAGTGGCCTTCAACCAGGATACGGATTTCATCGTCACGCCGTGGCTGAGAAAGTCGCTACGCCGAAATCTCAAGAAGAACGAGGCCCTGATCGGGTACAATTCCAACAAGAACCTCGGCCTCCTCAACGTGGACAGCACGATGTTTAACATCAAATTCAAGTTTGTGGGAGTCCTGGAAAAAACGGGTACGGGCCTGGACAATGCCATATTCATAAGCGACAAGGACCTCAAGGACATAATGGCCAGCAGCAGCATGGCGAAGGTCAAGCCGAACCAGATTTCAGCCATATTCGTGAAGGTCAAGAAAGGTTACAACCCCAAAGATGTGGCCAGGAACATAATGAACGACATCATGCAGGTTGATGTAATCCAGAGGGCCAATATCGGCAAGAGGATGCTCTCCACCCTTGGCGACATAAACAAGATATTCCTGATTACGATTCTCATGGCCTCAGTGCTTTCCATATTCCTGACGTGGACCATATTCTCTGCCATAGTCAACGAGCGTTTCAGGGAGATAGGCATCATGAAGGCCATCGGCGCCAAGGGCTCTCACATCGTGAAGCTCTTCGTCATGGAGGTGCTGCTCCTCGGTCTCATTGGAAGCCTCCTGGGGACCGCCGCGGGCATGTACCTCTCGGCTTTCCTTTCGAAGACTTTCGCGCTCCTGCGTGACCTGTCAGCCACACTCACATTGACGCAGCGCGTGGAGGTCGTTGCGCTTGGCCTGGTGGTGGGAGTCGGGATATGCGTAATAGGTGCATTATCTTCCATAATCAGAATAAAGAATCTCGAGCCGCTTTCGGTCCTGAAGGAGGTATAAGTGGAACAGATAGCGTTACAGGGGCTGGCGAAAGATTACATTCTGGAAGGCTCCCGCATAACGGCGGTGCAGGAGGTATCGCTGGACATAAGGAAAGGAGATTTCATCTGCATTGTGGGCCATTCGGGTTCGGGCAAAACTACACTGCTTTCCATGCTCGGATGCATTCTGAAGCCCTCGGCAGGCAAGGTGTTCTTCGAAGGCACAGACGTATACAGCTTAGGGGAGGACGCGCTTTCGGAGTACAGGGCGAGGAAAGTCGGCTATGTGTTTCAGTTTGCAAGTCTCCTGCCGGCCCTTACCGCCAAGGAAAACCTGCTGCTGCCAACGCTGTTTAGTGGGATGAACGGCGGCGGCTCTGCGGAGAAGAGGGCCGTCGACTACATGGAACTGGTGGGCCTCGGGGACAAGGTTAACGCCTATCCCGGACAGCTCAGCGGAGGCCAGCAGCGCAGGGTCGCCATAGCAAGGGCGCTTATGAACGACCCGTCGGCCATACTTGCGGATGAGCCGACGGGAGACCTCGACGAGGAAACCGAAAACGAGGTCATGAACCTCTTCAAGAAGATAAACCGGGAGAATAACATTACCTTTATCCTAGTTACCCACAGTTCGGAACTCGCAAGGGCGGCGGACCGCAAGATAAAGATGTTCCAGGGCCATGTGGAGGAAATAGCAATAGGGGCGTGATACGCCCTCTGCATGGTCAGCGGCCGGGGAGGGAGAACGAGAATGCTATCGTGGCCCTGACGCCAGACGGCGTCAGGCCGCGATAACTGGCGCCTAACAGGGGGTCTTTTGGCCGGCGGGGATATTCACGATAATTCAGCGCAGGTCATCCCGCGGTTATACCGTCTATATCTCATCCAAGCAAGAAAAAAGTCGACAGTGAGTTCTGAACCGCACCCGAAGCGGGTGACATGGGAGGAATGCTCCGGGAAGAAGCTCGACGTAGAACCGATGGTCCGCATAGCGGAGTCGGCTTGTCAGTACCCTGCAGGGCAAAGAGGCTCCTGGTTTTTTGCACTGGTGATCTGCCATAATAACGTCATCTTTTCACCTTAATGAGCAGACCGGATATCACATATGAGTGCAGATAAGGCATTCAGCCGTTTTTCCACCGCCAGTTTCCATTCCGGGAAGGATCTGTACACATTCCTTTTCTCCCGTCCCGCGAGGGGCGGACGGAGAATTGTTGCATGACCTTCCTCAAGATACTTGTGCTGGCTGTCATCCAGGGGGCCGCTGAATTGCTGCCCGTCTCGAGCTCGGCACATGTGATAGTAGCGGAGAAGTTGATGGGGCTTGACCCCACCAGGCCGGAGATGACCCTTCTTCTCGTCATGCTTCACACCGGCACGATGTTCGCAGTCATCTTCTTCTTCTGGAATTCATGGAAAGAGAGCTTCTTCAGTTCGAGGAAGGCTTTCCTGGATTCCATGAAGTTCGTCGTTGCCGCCACTTTCTTTACGGGGATTGTAGGACTGCTGCTGAAATTCCTTATCGAGAGATTCGTGCTTGGGAATGTGCCGCATGCCCAGATCGAACTTATCTTCGGGAACCTGGGTCTGATCTCGGTTTCACTTGCTTCGGTGGGCCTGTTCATTATCATCGCCGAATGGATAGGACGGCGTCCGGCAGGAGGGGAAAACAGGCTTGACATGAAAGGGTCATGCTGGATCGGAGCGGTGCAGGGCGTTTGTCTGCCCTTCCGCGGTTTTTCCCGCTCCGGTGCGACCATTTCCACCGGCCTCCTCTTCGGGGTCGCGAAGGCGAGAATAGAGGAATTCAGTTTCGCCCTCGCCGTTGTCCTTACGCCTCCCGTGATCGTACGGGAGGTCTGGAGGCTGCTGAAGGCACATCACGCTTCGCTTTCCGACGCGGCCGGTATGACCTCCCTGTTCTATCCGAGCCTGATCGGCATGGTACTCAGCTTTGTCTCCGGGATTCTGGCCCTTCGGTGGCTTTCGAGCTGGCTTGAACGCGGCCGCTGGCATCTGTTCGGAATCTACTGCCTCTTTTTTTCAGCCGTTGTCTTCTTCCTTTACAGGGCCGGCTTTTAGCTCACCCTTTTATTGTTTCGGCGTCTGATTTGTGGTATACATATAAGATAATGTCTGATGCTCGCAGCGTCACAGTCGGGAGCATGCTTCAGCAAAGATACCTTTTTTATCATCCCTGTCGTTCTTTCTTCTTACAGTCTCCATGGAGTTGCACGATATCGTTCACGCCAGCAACGGCAAGGCTCCGTATTAGAGGGACAGCGGGATGAAGGAGATGACTATCGGTCTGCCGGATTATTCAAGCGCAGAGGCGAAAGGAAAGCCTCTCAGAGAGAGGTCGGGGCCGGGACGCCCCCGGTCAGGCGGTCGCAGCGGGCCTGCCGCCAAATGGAGCAGGACAGATGGATAAGACGATAAGAATTCTGATGATCGATGACAATCCCATGGATGTTCGGCTGACTCGGGCAATGCTCAAAAGATCTTTGGTCAAGGATCTCGAACTCGAGAGCGCCGAAAGACTTTCGGAGGGATTGCAGCGCCTGATGAATGAGAAGTTCGATGTCGTCCTTTTGGACCTCGGACTGCCCGACAGTCAGGGGATCGAGACACTGACTTCAACCATCCAAAAGGCGCCGGGAATTCCTGTCGTGGTCATGACCGGCATGATGGATGAAGCGGTCGGTATTAAGGCAGTCAACGAAGGCGCGCAGGACTACCTGATAAAAGGACAGACGGACGGCAACATACTGGCCCGCTCGATACGTTATGCCGTGGAGCGCAAAAAGGTGCAGGAGGCCTTGCACAAGAGCGAAGCCGTTCTGCGTGCAGTCAATGAAAGCACCATCAACCTCGTCTGCGTGAAAGACACTCAAGACAGGGTCATCATGGCAAATCCGGCCATGCTCCGCTTCCTCGGCAAATCCGAGACCGAGGTCATCGGGAAAGATGATCTTCAGCATGTGGCCAATGCCGAACAGGCCGCGCTGATCAGAGAGAATGATCGCCGCATAATGAAGACCGGTCGTGCAGAGACTGCTGAAGAGACGGTTGACGGGCTGGACGGCCCATGGACGTGTCTCTTTACAAAATCACCGTATCTTGATGCGAACGGCAATGTCATCGGCATCATAGGAGTCGGCGTGGATATCACCGAGCGCAAACAGGACGAACAGCGTCTACAGGACCTCCTCTCATTTAATCAGACGATTATCGGGACGTCTCCCGTAGGCATAATCACATTGAAAGCCTCAGGGCGATGCGTATCGGTAAACGGGGCCGCAGAGGAAATTACCGGCGGGACCGCCGATCAACTGCTGGCACAGAATTTTCGTCATATCGAGTCATGGAAAGGCTCGGGATTGTTTGAGGCTGCGGAGGAGACGCTGGCATCTGAAGCCGTGGTGAAGAGAGAAGTCCACTTCTTCGACACGTTTGGAAAGGAGGTATGGTGTGAAGCTCATTTGGCCCCATTTTATTTCGGAAAGGAGAAACACCTGCTTCTCCTGCTGTCAGATATCAGAGAGAGGAAGCAAACGGAAGAGGCATTAAGGCAAAGCCTGGAAAAAGAAACCTTGATCCTGAACTCCGCAGCTGAAGGAATATTCGGCCTCGACATGGAGGGCAACTGCACATTTGTGAACCGCTCCTGCCAGAGAATGCTGGGCTATCATGACCAGGAAGATTTCCTCGGGAAGAACGTGCATGATCTTGTTCATAACGTTAGGGATGACGGTACGCCCTATCCAAGGCAGGAATGCCCGGTAAACAGTGTTCTCCGGGACGGCAGGCCTTTCCACGGATCGGTCGAATATCTACGTCGCGCCGACGGCACGAAGATCCCCGTGGAATACTGGTCATATCCCATATTGAAGGAAAATATCGTGTCAGGCGCCGTCAGCACATTCATCGATATTTCCGACCGGTTGTTTCTTGAGGGACAGCTCCGCCAGGCCCAGAAAATGGAGTCCGTAGGCGTCCTGGCAGGCGGCGTAGCCCATGACTTCAACAATATCCTGTCGACGATAGTGGGGTATTCGCACATCCTTCTCTTGAAGATGGACGAGACAGACCCCTTGAGAGGCAACGCGGAAGAAATCCTTGAGGCGGCCGAGAGGGCGGCAGATCTTACCCGCAGCCTCCTCGCATTCAGCAGGAAGCAGGTGCTGAATGTCAAGCCTGTTGATATGAACGAATTGATAAAGGGTACGGAGCAGTTCCTGCAGCGGCTCGTCCAGGAAAACATCGAAATAAGGACGCTGCCCGGGAATAAGCAGTTGACAGTGATGGCCGATAAGAGCCAGATCGAGCAGGTCCTGGTCAACCTTGCGGTAAATGCACAGGATGCAATGCCGGAGGGGGGCTGTTTGACCGTTCAGACAGAATATGCTGAAATTGACGACACGTTCATCGTGTCTCACGGTTACGGCGAAGCGGGTAAATACGCCTGCGTGTCCGTAGGCGATACCGGCGCGGGGATGGACAGGGAGACGCAGGAGAAAATATTTGAGCCTTTTTATACCACCAAGGAGGCCGGAAAGGGAACAGGGCTCGGCCTCTCCGTTGCGTACGGGATCATCAAGCAGCATCATGGGTTTATCAACGTTTACAGCGAGCCCGGCAAAGGCACGACGTTCAGGATTTACCTGCCGCTGGCGGAAGCAGCGGCAGGGGGAGGAGAAAAAACGAAGGTCCTGCTGCCTCCGCTGTCCGGAAGCGAGACAATACTCGTGGCGGAGGATGATGAAAAAATAAGGAAGCTCACGAGGATCGTGCTGGAAGAGAGCGGTTACAAGGTCATTCTCGCCCGTGACGGAGAAGAAGCGGTGAGAAAGTTTTCCGACAGCAGGGACCTTATCAGGCTAGTCATTCTCGACATGATAATGCCGAAGATGGGCGGCAGGGAGGTTTACAATACGATAATGCAGATCAAGCCTGACGTCAGGGTCGTTTTCTCCACGGGCTATACTGCCGACAGGACGGCCCTGGAGGGATCCATAGACAAGGGCGTTGACTTCATTCTAAAGCCGGTCCCGCCGTCGGGCCTTCTGCATAAGGTGAGGGAGGTGCTTGACAGCAGTCGGGAAGAGTAATGAAAGGACAATTTGCGATTGTCACGCCTGAGGACGGAACAGACCCGGGCTCTTAAATCATGAGGGCGTCAAAATGACTTTCGTCGCGATATGACTCCCCGCCATATGATAAGAGCATAGCCAGTCAAGAGTAATGCACTCTTTGGACCGACGTCCCCGAAGGCCTTTCCGTTACTGATGAGATTGGCCGGTGTCTCTATCCCTTCCGGTTTCAAAAAGAGATCGGGCAATTTGATCGGCGCACGGCTGAAGGGCGCCATCGGCGGTGCAAAGGTCACCCGGGTCCGGCGCGTCCTTAAGCGATAGGAGATTCGGACAGTTGACATACGACGGTTTGAAGCAAAGTCTCTCCATCTCGTCTATACTGGGGACGTGAACAGAGTCAGGGGCAGCGCAGATGCCAAAGTAGCTCTCTCTGAAATATGGACAGTTCATGGCTTTCTCCTTAAAAAGGACATCGTTCATTAACATTATCAATAAAAGATAACAGGGAATTTTGAAGAAGTTTTGAAAAGGCTGTGAAAGAATTATGAAATCGAGACAGATTCCGTAATGGCACCCCCGGCAGGTAAAGGACGTGCGCGACGGTGTTGAATCAGTCAACCTCCTGCCTGCCTGTCCCCGTCTTATCCGGGCGAACTTTTCGTTTGTACGTGGGCGGTTAGTCGGCTTCATCTTTCCAGCGGGTTTCCTTGAGGAGATGACGGTGCGACCCGGAAGTAGCCGGGAGCCGGGGCCGCGGTCATGGTTATTGGTGATTTCACCCTCAAGAGTGGTTATTTGCCACCCCTATAGAATTTCCCCGCTGTTATGCTGAACCAGCATTTGTCTCTAAGTGGCTGAATTGACTGTATAAAAAATATCGCGGCAGGTAAACCGGACTTCTGGCATGTACTATGCAATTTCCTGTGTAAATGACTCCATGAGGTATGGCAATTAGTCTTGCATGTCGGAGTCTGCCGAAGAATGGATTCACGCAGTGAATCCTGCGTGAGGCTCCACGCAAGAACTCTGAATGCGAGTAAGCATTGAAACCATGACCTTTCTGGAGTCTTTTTTTGGCTTGCATGATCTGACCGCCTGGATTGATCAACTGTGCGGAATCTCTTTTCTTCCTTTAATCCCACCCTTTTATGTATCATGTAATTGTGAAAGGTACGATGGGAGTGTGTATCGCTGATGAGGATTAAGCCTTATAAAAAAGGGAGGAGAGGATGACGGAGATAAGTAATAAACTCGATGAAATGTCACATCAGTTCAACGAAAATATATTGGCTGTAAAGGGGACATTGGAACTCATGGATTCTTCCGTTACGGAGGATGATCTGCACGATCTTTTATTGAAGGCAATGCAGAGGATGGATAATATTCAGATATTATCGAACGACATGCTCGCCGCTTTGCAAAATTGCCTCAACAAAATAGGTTCAGGTAATAAATAGACGACAGGGCCAAAGCGCTTCTCGGCGTCCCTCCCGCTTTTTTATTATACCGGCTTGCGCTTTGTCGTCCGCACGGGGACTACAGGCGGAGGACGACATGAATCATGTCACTGCAGGTCGATGCGCAATCTTCCTCATTCGTATCAGTCCTGCCTCGAGCCGCGCGAAGTCGAGGCTCTTCCTTTCGCAGCAATCCAGGTCCACCTTCAGTCTCCGCGCAGTCTCCTTTACTGCCGGCAAAGGCTCGGGGTCTGCCTTCTCCCAAAAGGGCCTGAGCTCACGCAGAAATATGTTCACGGTCACCGGTCCGATACCGTAAAAATCGAGAAGCCGCGCCTCGAGGTCCGCGCTGTCTTTCGCCGCGCCGTGCAATTTTTTCAGACTACCCCCATATTCACGCATAAGCTTGCCGCAGATCTTGAGCATCTTCGATGAGGTTTTTCCATCGTACCGCACATAACCACCCTCCCGCATCACCGGATTGACGAGATAATCCCATCCCGCGCTGATGATTCTGGCGGGGGTAAGAAGGCCGCGTTTCTTGAAGGAGCCGTAAGTATTGCGTGCGATGGTCTCTGAAATCCTCGCGCCGAAAAGGATGCTCGCGAGAAACCACTTAAAAAGCTCGGCATCGGTATTCTTCTCTATCCGGATGCCAAGCTCCTCCGAAAAGAGCGGACTTCCGAGGAGCGTCGCCATGTCCATCTCTGTCCCCATGCCATATATTAACCTCACATATGCCTGTCAGCAACTGCACCCGGAAGGCGGCCACCGACACGTTACGGCCCGAGACAGAAACTGTGCGTTCCCTGAGTGCGTGGCCATGTTGTCAGCCGTTCCCACGGCTTCAACCTGAGGTAGGGGGCTCTATGGGAAGTCGGCAGGTATCGCTGCTATGGAAAATCTTTCTGGGTTTATTGTAAAGTTATCTTGAGTGAGGACGACAAATGGATTTTGTGGAGGGAGGCTAAAAGATGGTCTTTGACCTCAGAGGCAATGAACGTTTTGAGTACTCGGACCATAAAGTGGAATACAGCTTCGACCCTTTTTCGAATGAAATATTCGAGGCCGACCTCATCAATGTCAGCGAGGCAGGACTGTGTATTCTGTCGCAGCACCGCCTCAGTGTCGGGCAGGAGATAACACTGAGAAATTTCATGAGCTCCTCTTCGCGGTCGGCGACTGTAATTTGGGTTGCAGAGCATGAGGAGAAGATCGGTTTCGATAAATCTGATCAGATTTCCCTCAGGGTCGGGCTACAGTTCACGGATTAAGACTCAGAGCCGCGGCCACAGGCGGCATCCCCGGCAAAGTTCAAACAAGTTAAGCAATTCAACGCCGTCCCGATAGTTCCCTTCGTATAAATTGAGGCCAATCATTGTCCCTATTCTTAACAATCCGGTCCGCCGTTATTTCGTCGCGGTCTTCCATGCAGAGGCTGCATCTTTTCTCGCTAAGGAGACCCAGTGTTTCATCGTTGGGCCGGGAAGGGCTGCGGAAAGCAAATGCACAGGACATGTTGTAAGGAATCAGGGCAAGAAAATCCGCCAGTGCAGACATGTCTGCATGAAGTTTTTCAGTCTCTTATCTAACTCTTACCTTCCAGGGGACAACGGACACGGCAGAAATGAGCTCCCCTGCTGCCTCACCGTTCATAGGCCTGAACAAATAAAAACCCTGCGCGTATTCACCTTTCATTTCCCTGAAGACATCGAGTTGTTCGACTGTCTCCATCCCCTCGGCAATTACATCCAATCCCAGTTCCCGCCCCAGAGCTATGACCGTCTTTACAATTGTGGCATTATCTTTGTCGAATGTCAGGGCATTTATAAAGGAGCCGTCGATCTTCAGCCCTCTTATGGGAAAGTGACGCAGGTAGTTCAACGCCGAGTATCCGGTACCGAAGTCATCTATGTCGAACAGGACGTTTAAATCGCTTTTGAACCTCATTATCGCTGCGGCAGCGGGCTCCGGGTTTTCTATAAGCGTTCTTTCAACTATTTCAAGTCGCAGGCAGCTTCCGTCCAGGCCGGTTTCTTCAAGGATGTTCCTAATAATGTCGAAGAAATTGGGCTGAGAAAAGACCTTGGAGGAGACATTAACGCTCACCGTTAAGTCGCGACAAGACGGGAATTGTTCCTGCCAAGCCTTCAGCTGCCTGCAGGCTTCCCGAATGACGCGCTCGCCGAGGGGGAGAATCAGTCCGGTTTCCTCAGCTACCGTGATAAACTCCGAAGCAGTGATGAGCCCACGCTCTGCGTGCTGCCAACGAAGAAGTGCTTCAAATCCGGTAATTTTGTTCTCTTCTATCGACATGATGGGCTGATAGTGCACGACAAAGTCATTCTGTTCCACGGCTCTCCTCAACTCTGTTTCGAACCAAAGTGCAACATTTGCTTTGGCATGCATTGTGGAATCAAAGATCACATGGCATGCCTTACCACGCTCTTTTGCATGGTACATGGCCGTGTCGGCGTCCCGGAGAAGCTCCTCAGTTCTTGTGTAATGGCCCACATTGCTCATTACTATGCCTATGCTCATGGTAGTAAATATTTCCCGGCCGAATATCGTAAAGGACGATCTCATTTCGTTGTGAAACCGCTCGGCAATATCGTTTATGGTGGACACTTCTTCTGTTTCTTCTATAAGGACGGCAAACTCGTCACCCCCGAAACGAGCAATGGTGTCAATTGCCCGGACGTGTTTCTTAAGCCGTTGAGCCAGCATGATCAATAGCTGATCTCCAATAACATGTCCGAGGCTATCGTTGATGACCTTGAAGCGATCCAGATCAAGAAAGAGAACGGCAAATGAGTGGGCCGGATATCGCTTCTTACGCTCCAGCGAGCTGCGCAAGCGATCGATAAAGAGTGACCGGTTGGGCAGATTTGTCAGTGTATCGTAAAAGGCTTGGCGGGTGAGCAGTTCCTCCGCTTTTTTACGCTCACCGTTTTCCCGGGTCAAAAGCTCATTGACCCTTTCCAGTTCGGCCGTGTGCTGCCGTAATTCCTCTTCTGCAACGAAAACTTTTTTGAAAAGTTTTGCCCTTTCATTGATGAGATAGCCCAGTAGTGTCAGAACAAAAGAGGGAAGAAGTATCAAGGCCCCGAAGGCAAAGCCCGACTGGGCCGGTGACAGGAAATACTCCCAGATGTCTTTGCGGAATCCCGCGCGCATGGAAAAGATATAGACGCCGAGCATGATCCATGCAAGGATCACCGTATAAAACGCTATCCTGAATAAATCCTTATATGCAGGTTTGTCGCTTCTTGCCCTGTCCGGCATGAAGTCCCTCCATACTCCTCAACTACCTTCCCGCACGCTCTCTTATGACATTATTGACCCAGCGCTTTCCCCTAAAGACGCACTAAGTATGGAATGCTTGGGTTCTCGCAGTCAAGTGTGCGATTCAGCGGCGTGCAGAGAGCACATAAACTGCCTGCAACAGGAACGTAGGACCGGCCCCATTAAACCTCTTTCCGACGAATGCGCTCTTCACCTCAATCGGCGGCTATTTTGGGCGGTACTACCCACGCTGTGAGGCGACAAAACTAATTAGAAGTATGTCCTTTGTGAAACTGAGTGCAGATGCCTCTCTACTCGGCGGTGCCTTGACGGATAACCCGGTTATCGGTCGACGCAACTCCGCAGGACTTCGACCCGAAGTATGTGCGTCGCAATGGAATCGAAAATACCTTTACCCTGATATCCTCAGAAGTCCTACGATAGGGCGGACGGTGATGGCTTCTTGGGAGAATCAACGGGCTACAGCTCATTGAAGGGAAAGAACAGATGCGTCTATAGTTATCGCATGAGCATCGGCCTATCGGCTTCACCATGCTATACGTAACAAAGCCCGCTTTTTCTTTTAGTTTTAGCTAGTTACAGTTTGCTATTTATTAGCCCTTTTTGGTCCCATTCAGGGTTATAATCTCTTATTGGCTGGGTCTTTTGCAACACGATATTTATGGCCTTGAAGTAATCTCTCTGCACTTTGAGATTGGAAACTCTGCAGTAGCATTGAGTTGTAGTAATCCGGCTATGAGGCAGATAGAACCGGTAACCTGACTTCTCTCTTTATCATCATCTCCAATCAGCGCATTTTCCTAAAAGGAATATCTCACTGCAAAACGTATAGGGAGAGTCCATGAGGAACCTGCATCAGAAGCTGTTCCTAGGATGGAATCCGGTTTGCCGAGATAGCGAAAATCGGTCTCAAGCGAAGCGCTCCAGGGACTGCCGGTGCGGTACTCCAGTCCCGCTCCCGCATCGAACAGAAAAACCCATGAGGCGTTCCAATAACGGCCGCTGAGGCCGTCTGAGGAGATGTCCACCGACGAGAAGTGCATAGCGCCGACGTCGGCATTGAGGTACAGTCCGACCGCCCGACCCACCGGAAACCTGTATGTGCCGCCGACATAGACCGGCACCATATCGAGGTCGTCGAATGAGACGCCCTTATAATCCTTGCCGCTGTGATGCTCGAAGCCGATTCCGCCGTGGATTCCCGCTTGCGGGGAAAGAGCTTTTTCGACTTCAAGAGTAATCCCGTAGCCTGTGTCGAAGGCGTCGCTATATTTGGGTGCGCCTTTGCCGCTGCCCGCATCTCCCGAAAGGAACGGAACAACGCTGGGTGCAAGGCTCACCGACCATTTTCCCTCTTCGGCAGAGGCGGTTCCGAGCAGGCTTACAACCGAAAAGAAAAGAACGGCCAGCAGCCATGCCGCCGCCCGGTACCCGAATCTGTCATTCCCCGTATAATGGTTCGACATATTGTTATTTTACCTCCTTCAATTTTGTCGACAGGCCCTCCTTCGTCAAGCCCAGCCAGGAAGTCGGACCTCCCGGGGGAAGGACATGGACATGAAGGATTGCCGGGACTACCTCGTCGGTCTGCTCATCCCAACGGGAGACGTCAAACAACAGCACCGTATCTCCTTCCGAAACAGGTGTCCAGACCGTGGATATGTCGTTGCTTCCCTCCTTCGACCTCATCCTCGCTATGTCAACATATTTGCAGGGCGCAAACCAGCCGGGACCTATTCCGCCTTCGTCCTGGCTCAGACAGGTTGTTTCATAGCCTGGTACAGCCTCGGAAAAGGTCGCAAATTCATGGGAAAAGCTTTCCTGGTCGGCATTCACTATGCCGTCGAGGAGATACGTATGGCCGGCTCGGGCGGTCACATATTGCCCTTCGAGACCTCCCCAGCCTGCAGTCAGTGTGGGAGGGGATGCGGGTGCTGCGACTGTTGTATCGCCGCACTGGGGAAAACTACTGCTAGCCACCTTGGGTCCCAGATGTTCAAGAGCATGGCTGATAATATCCTGTATTAAAGGCCCGCCTGCCGCATAGATACTACTGCAGAGAAAATCTGCAGAGACACCAAGAATCTTTAAAGGCCCGAGATCTATATCCGCACTACAGGCAATACCCCCGAGGCTGAAGGTGACATTTCTTAACTTTATTTCCTTATCGAAACATAAGGGGTTTCTCTCATCATAACTGACGTTGGCTCCAAGCATATCCACAGTGAAATCCTTCACCGGGAAACGTACCTTGACGGTACCCGTGACAGACACAGGACAGAGACGAACTGGGTCTTTCAAAGTGGGACAGGGCTTGACGTCTGCTGTGAGTGTGACATTGCCGGTAGACTTCAGTTCCGGGATGTCTCCTCCAATAGACAACATGTCGGTGGGTGAGTCTTTTGTAACATACAGCGCGTTCAATTTAGTGTCTTCCTGACCAGAAAACCCGCCGGACACTTCGTAAGAAAAGGGACCCCAACTTCCTTTCCGATCGTAGTTCAGCGGAACGTCCTCCATGTCAGGTTTGATTTGCGGAGTGATATACGGACCTTTTGCACTAGCGAGATAAAGGTTTACAATTCCTTCCGGGCTGACATCGCCGCTGCAAGTCGTAAAACCAACCGGATAGCTCCCTCCCCAGACGCCGGGATACCCACCCCAGATGTTGTACATGATAGCCTTGGCCTGATCGTCCGTAACTCCCTGGAGAAAGTTCTTTATCATACCGGCAAATCCAGCCATGTTGACTTCTGAATTTTCTGCCGCAAACGCTACCAGGTTGTGGTTGTCCTGCGGGCTGTAGGCCGATATCGTGCAGTTCGAGACACTGCAACTTGCAAGTGAGGGAATAGGGTTGCAGGTGACTAGCGGGCTGACGCAAGCTTGCGGCTCAAGCGGAGTCGGGGCAAGAGGACCGCTGCAGGAAGGGGCCTGATCGATATTGACCACTTTCGTATTATCGGGAGTCGTGCACCTGCCGTCTCCGAAGTCAAAGTCGCCGAACCCGATAGACCGATACGCGCCGGTGAATCCGTTTGTCAGATTACAGCCGTCGGCAACCGTGCGCCAATGGATGATCAGTTTTTTCGGTTCATATACTATCTGCCACATGCTTCCTCCAGTCGTCCCGTCGGTAGAGAAAACATTGTTAAGAAGTTGAAACATATCATCTACCGTTGCATTATTCCCCGACAGCGCCCTGCTCCCGGCCGCCGCCCGGACGAAGCGCTCGACTGAATTGGAGTTATACCATGCCCCGCTAGTACGGCAGGCCTGATCACACGCCTTGATGTTAAGCGTAGTGCAGTCTCCCGCTTGTGAGCATATATTTTCCGCGGGAACCACGCAGTACTGGGGACCGAAAGGAATAGGACGCGTTCCTCCATATCCTTCATAGTCTTCGAGGGCCAGCGTGTCGTCTCCATTTAGCCCATGTACTGAGCATTCGTAATAATCGTTCGTCAATGCGTTTACCGGAATGAATTCCCCACTCGAAAGTTTGACACCGAGGGCCGCACCCTGAGTTGTAATAAGATCGTTATTTATTATTTCTACGGCAACGCACTGTAAAGTGTCGCATATCAGAAAATGGATGGGAACGGTGTCGGGCATGATGGCAAAGGCCGGCGGATAGTTCTCGGGGGCCAGAAAATTGTCTACGGATGTGAACATGTCCAGGATATACTGCACCCACTGGTTCTCATTTATGACCTCTGTGGCACCAGAGGGTTTATAGACAGTCCCGCTGAGGTACTTTGAGCCGGGATCCATTTCCATCGTCTCGACCACAAGGCCGTATTGATTCATCCCGGCTGTGGGAATTTCCCTTCCGTACTGGTTGAAGGTGATGCTGGGGATTTGGGATGTCCACGATAATGCTGTCGTCGGCACCGTCGTGTCCTCTGTCGGAAAAACGAGCGCCCTTTTGGTTATCCCGGCCCGGTTGGAGACTACCATAGCGGCCTGGGTCCCCCAGTCATAGCTCTTCCCGACGAAGGCTATATCCCCGCTGCTGTCAGTGACGGCAACGGTGGTGCACGCACCGGCTGGAACGAAATAAAGAAGAACGAAAAGAATCGTCAATGCAAGGATACGTCTCATAGCTACCTCCCCCAGCGAGAATATTATTTATATCTTTATATGGAGCAGCTGGGCCGCGTTCGCATTTTGAATTATTTGCGATACGATAAAACCTTCGATACATTTCTGTCAAGACGACAGGAACTACTCCGTGGAATTTTGCCAGAAAAATACACTATTTCTACCGTGGCTGGGAAGCAACATTACAGGAAGGAAGGTTGCGGCGGATGCTTGCTTATCTTGGGTCAAGAAGCGGTTAAGTAGTATTTGGGCTCTATTCTTGAACAGGGGAAGGCTAAACAATTCGCTGCGTTAGATGGTCTGGAGAATGTCAATGAATTCTTTAAGCCGGGCCCTGTCCTTTTCGTTCATCTCGATAAATTCAACTCCTGCGTCATAACATTTCGGTATCTTGCCCTGTATTTCCATACAATAGGCTATCCTGCCTAAGAATCTTATGGGGTTCATGTCTTCCGGAAAACTCATTTCCATCGCCGATCTGCCATCAATACACAGCTCCTCCCTGCTCTCTATGAGCATTCCGCCCACACCAATCATTCTTACATCATAGCTATTGCGGTCATCCAGGATAACGGACTTTCCCGGCTCAATAATCTTCACCCTGAGCCCTTTTATCCTTGCTTTGATCCCCCCGTCGGAAACATTTTCGCTCATAAAATTGAGAAGGTCAGCCCCTTGTCCAGTCAGCACCTCATCAAAGCTCATGCCAACTTCATATATTGAAAAATTATTACCCCGCACATCTCTTGTCGGTCTGACAATTTTTTCCCATATCACGGTACCCTTTAAGGAAAGAGTATCGCTCTCCGACTCAACTTTAAGGGTATATTCCTCTCCCATGTTCAGCCTCTTGTTCAAACTGAGAGCAACAAAAAAATTCTGCACTGGGCGTTCATGCCTTCGATCAAGAATCTCTTATATCTTCTTTTCTCCCTCATGTCGGCAAATAATATCATACCTTACACAACACAATCCTATCAATTTAAAAGATGACGGTGAGGCCGGGAATCTTTTCATCTCAACCGGCGGCTATCTTCGGGCGCTACCAACACACGCTGGGGCACAGTAAAGCCAAATAGTATACCAAAGCAGCCTGAAAAAAGAACCTGTCA
This sequence comes from Candidatus Sulfobium sp., assembly GCA_037381085.1. Lineage (GTDB taxonomy): Bacteria > Nitrospirota > Thermodesulfovibrionia > Thermodesulfovibrionales > UBA6898 > JARRRD01. Next base: position 51,124 of record JARRRD010000006.1, on the reverse strand, counting down.
GAAATGACAGGTGACATCTCGGTGAAGATCATGTAGAGTCATGAAACAAACCAGGAGAGAAGCCCGCGGCCGGGACACTGGATAATGGCCGTGATGCCTGCAAGGGGGGGAATGAAGGCTGCTCAATCAGTCATAATCGTCGTTGCTGTTCTGACCTGTGCCGTCGCTCAGGCTGGGAACCTGTTTCTTGAAAAAGGACTGCAGAGGGACCTGAGGCACAGCCTCAGCGTCGTCAGGAAAGCGAGGGAGACGGGGGAAAAGGGGTCATCAATGAACGCCGAGGTGAATGAGCTAAAGGCCCAGCTGGATGAGATAGAGGCATCGGACATCCTGGTGCGGGAGGAGTTCAGGGCAAGAGCCGGGGAGCTCAAAGACCTTGGCGGGAAGGCTCTTGGGAGACACTTCGCCAACGATCAGTCCATCGAATGTCTCGACTTCAGAAAGTTAGTCAGTAGGAAACCCCCCTCGGGGGAGGCCGGCCTGCTATTCCCTGTACCTTGCACGCCATTTTTGCGGCTGTCACCATGCACCGACGAACAAACAGGTATCGCAAGACGAAACTTTCAAGAATTACATGGCGCCATCATCAGCCTAGTTTAGCTAGTCGTCCATGAGGGGTTCAACGACCACAACAGGGATGAGGTTCCTCTCCTTTGACCGAGAGGTCACAGAGTAATTTTACTGCAATTGTTGGTAAATGTGTGCAAAAAACCTTTCTGTCCTTACAGATAGGGAAGTCGTCCAATTTGCCCAAAAAATAGGCAACCAAACTTCCTAAAAATAAAGAAAATCCTTTTCTTATCGTCATAACAGAAAAGTCAATCTTTTTTGAAAAAATTCTTATAATTATAATTAGCAGGAAAGTTATTAACAATCCCCTAACAATAAGCAGGACATTGTTTTTTTAGTCAATTTAATGTCTAACAAGTCCCGCAGGAAAGAAGTCGTTGTATCCAGAGACAGGATGCTAACCGTTTACCCAAGCCTCCATGAGATAAAAGAAAAAGGGAAGCCGGCCGCAGACATAATTTTCTAATGAGCGATATAGAAGGATTACCACAGTGAGGACACTTAAACATATACATGTTCTTCTCCATCCTTACGAAGATTGCCACTAGTACCCCGCACAATTATATCACAGGGCTACCGCGAGGACTTCAGGAAGTACATCTCCTACCATGTTTCGGGGTGCAGCCTACCCTCAGGGGGAGCACAGATAGTGATCCTGCCGGGTGGTTCTTTGACGGCCTACGCAGGTGGCAAAATCAGTATAAGCGGAGGGGGCATCGTCAATCAAACTCTCGATCCGCACAGCCTCACTATTTATGGTACTTCTACTTGCACCTCTGCAAGCTATTCGGGAAGCAGCTCTTTCTACGGTTCGATTTATGTCCCGAACGGAAGGGTTGCCATATCGGGAAAGAGCAGCCTGTACGGGATCATAATCGGGGACTCCGTCAAGATATCCGGCGGGGCTGCCGTGCACTGCGATGAAAGTTTGTGAAGTATGGGGATGTAGGGATATCGGCAGGAGGGTGGGTTGTCGGCCATCTGGAAGCTCTTTAACTTCTTCCAGTATTGGGAAACGATTGGCTCGCGGCCTTCCAGAGGAACATATTGAGGCTGTCCGCACTGGCCCGAAAGCAGGGCCGTGACGGCCGAAATGATTGTCCTCAAATACCAAAATACCCAGCTATGAGGAGATACGTAGACAGAAAAGAGGTCTGTTGTGTCCTTTGATCTCAGACTATTCTCTTCCCCCTCGGAATGTCGCATCTACCCTGATCCCCTTCGCAGCAAGCGGACCTGCAGACTGCTCCGACGATGCGGGAGGGATGGGCGCAAGAGGCTTTTTCCTTCGGGTATCGCTTAGAAGGCGGCTTTGATCGGTAATGCGCACACTTCATCTCCGACCGCCAGAACCAGCGCTCCCATCGGTTTATTCCCTTTGCCATGCCATAAATACCATTACCGCTTTGGTCGGGGAATCTCGCACTTTGTGACGTCACCTCCGCAAGTTGCTACCACCAGAGTCCCTGGGAGATGCAGGGAGTTTGGATGGGTGCGGTAGACCTTCCCGTTTTTCGAAAACCTCGTTCGTTCCTGAAAACCCCGCAGTTTTCCATCTCTACCAGCGAACGGCTTGATTATGTGGTGCTTGCAAACTGCACTCATGGATCCTCCCCCTTGCCGCACGCCATTTTACGATAAAAGAGGGTATTGGGGCAAGATGCTTTACATAATGTTACAATTATTGCTCTCTTAACACAAACTAAGCGTAAATACCCACGGGCAAGCCAGTGGAACTCTGATAGGGTGTCAGATTTCCGGCAAATTGAAGCATCAAAAAACGTCGAATGGATATGGAAATGATGACCTTTTTCCTGCGGAGTGCCAAAAAAGTGGAAACAGGGGCATTCACGCACTCTCAGAACGATCTATGTGGCTACTCCGGTAATAATTAGATATACGACAGGGCAAGGCCGGTACTCCTGTATAATTTATAGAAACGAACGGAGAAATTAGGATTATGGCAAAGTACACCGCAACAATCGATGAGGATACGCGACAGAGGATTCTTGCGTTGCCGGGACGCGTGCGTTTCTCGGCATTCATTCGAAAGGCGATTACCGTTTTTGTAGAGGAGCTTGAGAAGGATCCGGACCTCCAGCCGGAGAATTTCATCATCACTCTCACGGCGCGGAAGGACAAAGCGGACAAAAAAGGGAGATAAGGCAGATACTATCGGGGTTGATTCAGGAACCTTCGGGGCGGAAGGGATCATTTGATAGATTCGGTTTTCCCGCTTACGTTCCGTGTCTCTTGTCTAAATTCCCCGTGAAGCCCTGTTTTATTGTTAAACCTTGGCGAACTGGCGAGCGCCGCCGAAAAACTGAATAACCTATGACAGCTTCAGCAGCCTTTCACTGCGCCATATTCTGACGATGCGCACTCTTTTCCTTTCGCAGCGGTAGACGATGCGGAAGGGAGGATATATAATTTCACGAAGATATTCCAGAGCAAACTCTGGCACTACGCGGCCACTTTCAGGGAAGTCGGACAGCCGTTCAGCCCGGGTGACAAGCTCGCCAACAAGCCGCATTCCGGTTTCGGGTGACTGCTCAGCTGCATAATAACTGACGATCTCGTCCAGATCAGCGACAGCAGAAGCCGAGAAAGATACAGGCGTTTTCCGGGCCATTCCCTATTTCAGCCCGAAACGTTTCTTCACATCCTTGAGCGCAACCTCACGCCCCTCCTCCACATCGATGAGACCCTTTACGACAGCCTGCATGAAGGTTCGCTCTTCGGCCTCTTCTTCATAGTCGGCGAGTGACTGCACCACGGCTATGCCTCTGCCCCTGCTGGTAAGCAGCACCGGCCGGTGCACATCGGCAGCATGCCTGACCACCTTGCCGGGGTTAACCTTCAGATCACCTAACGGAACAACATCCTCAGAAAATTTCGTTCCCATAGTAGCACCTCTCAATAGACCTCTTAAGTGGTCTTATTTTAGCACCTGTGGGTGGGTCACTTCAAGAGATACTTGGAAATACAGTGCGGCCTTACCATGTGGTCGCGGTCGTCAGGACTGAGTGCGAAATACGGGATGTCTCCCCGCGGGTGTGGTTCCGGCCGATCATCTTGGCGAGAGTCGTCTTGCCCGTCTGACGCGAGCCGATGATCCCTGCAGCTGGATATTTCCTGAGTGATGCGGTAACAGTATCTCGCAGAATCGCTTTATCATTCTTGCATATTGAAAGACAACCTTTCAAATTGCGGGGATAATGTGGTACCGAGAAATTACTGCGCATTGAGCCAGACCGATACATTTCTGACTATCTGATCTGAGCCGTGCTCGCTGCATGAGGTTTGAACTCTTGGATGGAAAAATGGCGCTCAGCACCTGATGGACCTTCGAAATCTGGCCCCCTTCGGTAGCTCCGTCCGGCTCTGCTTTTTTTCTCTGAAAGGACCGGAGAACATTGCAACTAACTTTCTTGGTATGAGGTCCTGTAGGATGGCCCCGCAGGTTTCCCTCCGGGCCCCCTGACGGTCGCCGGATACCGACGGCAGATTTTAAGTTGTCACCAAATGAGATTTGACCCTAAGCTATACCATAAAGGGGGCTGCAAGCCGGTTGTGTTAAACTACGACTGAAGGGAGTTATCCCAGGAGGTCATCCCGTGTTCCACTGGCTCCGAGACCGTCGCCGCGCCGAGGCGAGAAAGCGCCCGTTTCCCCCCGAGTGGGAGACCTTCGTGCTCGCTAACGTGGCCCACTACTGCCTGCTCGACGACGCCGAGCGCGCCGAACTGCGCGCGATGATACAGGTCTTTCTGGAGGAAAAACACTGGGAAGGATGTGGGGGGCTCGACCTCACCGACGAGATACGTGTCACCATCGCGGCCCAGGCGTGTATGCTGCAGCTGGGACTTCCCCATGACTACTATCGCAACGTGCAGTCGATCCTGGTCTACCCCTCAACCGTGGTGCCTCCCGAGCACAACCCCGGGGTATTCGAACGCGTGGATCGCCCGTTGGCGCCTCCGGTCCCCATCGTCGGCCAGGCTTTGGCCCAGGGGCCGGTTATCCTCGTGTGGGACAGCGTCCTGCACGGTGCGCGCCACCCGGAGCAGGGACATAACGTGGTCTACCACGAGTTCGCCCACAAGCTCGACATGCTCGACGGTGCTGCCGACGGCACCCCGCCCCTCGCCGGTCGCGCCCAGTTCGCCGAATGGGTGACCGTCTGCTCCCGGGAATTCCTGCGGCTGCGCCGCCTCGCCGAAAAAGGCCACAAGACCTTCCTTGACGCTTACGGCGCAACTAATGAGGCGGAATTCTTCGCCGTAGCAACGGAAGAGTTCTTCGACCGTCCAGTCGCCCTCCGGAAGCACGCCCCCGAGCTCTATCACGTCCTCAGCTCTTACTACCTCCAGGACCCGGCGAAGCGCGCAACCCGCACCTGCCCGGTAAAGGAGTGAGCATATCCCTCGGGGGTAAGCCTGGGTGCCGGGAAGGTCTTGAGGAAGTAAAAACAGGCAAGAGGCCACTGGTAGTATGGCCGCATAAGTTAGAGGCAACATCCTTCCCTTCAAGAGTCACCAGACGGAGGTATGGTGTTAATCGGCATGCAAAATTGCCCCACTTTAATCCGTAATCGGCGTCCATAATTGACCTACCTCCGCATATGAGTGCATTTTTCCGGAAAGAACCGGAGAGAGGAGCAGTTGAAAAGAGATGCTGATAGTGGAAACCATTCGTAAGATTCGTTGAGCGCACCACAGGGACAAGAAGAAGATCCGGCAGATAGCGCGAGAGTTCAACCTGTCGCGAAACACGGTAAAGAAGGTTATTCGGGGCGACCGGCAGACGCAGCCATACCCGAAACCTGGCACCTACGAGGAGTTGTTGTTGGGATATCTTGTCAGCGACGCCGGACATACCCACCAACCATAAGGGGGAGGGTGTGTTAAGCGATCTCACGAAGCCACAGGCCACAAAGAGAATCCCATTACCATCTATTTCTTTCGTTCCACGACTGTGCACTAAAGCAGAAACACTGCCATCAGAATGTCGCTCATACCGTGCGCCATACTACACGCTCCGCTATGGCGCTCATGCCGCCTAAAGATGAATGACGCGCTACACGTCCCTTTAAGGAGGGAATGACCGTTGGTGTTCAAATCCCTCGGGTACTTCCTGTATACCTCAGCCTGAAATCTTCCGTAAACCCCGTCTGATTCTGACGGAAATCAATAGAGATTAATTCCCGATTGCTCGATATGAGAAACGACTGCCTCTTGATTTTATTCATTTGTTGGGGATAATTAGGGAAGAGAACAGAAGTTAAGTAAAGTATTTACCACAAGGAGGAGATAAATGGGAGCCGAATCCAATACACAGGACCCTATTGTTACGGATGGGGACAAGTACTCGGTTATTTTAGAAAACGAACGCGTTAGGGTGCTCAGGTATCACGATAAACCTGGCGACAGAACTTTACAACACTATCACCCTGACTACGTATTGTATGCGGAGTCTTCTTTCAAGAGGCGTTTGACATTTCCTGATGGTTCAAGGAAGGAGGTCGACGTTAAATCCGGGAGTGTTGTTTGGATGAAAGCGCACATACATATTGGAGAAAATATAGGAGATACGAATACTGACGTAATAATAATCGAACTGAAATAGGTTGCAGAAAACAGGATTCGATTTGCAACAAAAAATGGGAAATGACCATCTTCTTCCTGAAGCCCACACTGTGGCGTTTCGGCTGCACACGCAAACTTACTCCTGGAAATGAATGGACGATGCCGCAAGCCCACTTACCCTTAGTTTTTGTCCGCCGATTCTGATCTTCGGAATATTCTTGGAAAAATCATGGCGGCGAAGCCCATCTTGTTATAAAATATATCGTAGCAGAGGGGTGGAAAGCGTGAACGCAGTCTGTAGGCACCACATAGTTAAACCATTTACTGGTAGCGACGGGATGAAGCAGGGCTCCCAAGAAGAGAACAGGTTCTGGAAGGATACAAAGGAGTACTGCATCCATCCTTACTCGCGCCACCTTCCCGGAACTCCCGAAGGCGTCATCTGCAGTGGCGACGTCACGAAGTACGAAATTCCCAAGGCTAGGTGGTAAAGGAATTTATGGCATGAAGAAAGGGATGAACGAATGGGAGCGCTGGTTCTGGCGGTCTGAGATGAAAGTGAAGTGTACGTATTATCGCCCAAAGCAGCAACCATCGAAGAGACTCTCGAAGGGGCAGGTTTTATGTATTCATCCTCATTCGCTGCAGATCCCAGGAGCAGACGAGAAACCCGCTTCCTGCGAAGGCGACCGAGACAAATGTGACATCCCGAAGGGAAAGAGATTCCTCTGAGTAATAAGCCAAAAAGTCTATGACTTTTCCCACAGATTTCAAAACTGGGAAGGAGGTTTCTCGATTCAAATGAAGATTCGGAAGGGTCATTGACGAAAAGGTAGAAATTCTGGATGCGTCCTACGCAACCTCCTGGGTTCCTGACTTTGAAATCCCCGCTTCTATTTCTGATCCGGCGTCATCCTGGCTAACTCACCCTCTGAAAACAGTATATAAACCTGTCTTGAACACGTCCTGCAGCATTCTATGATCTCACCCTTACTTCCCGCCTTTAACTCTTGGGACAAGATGATACTTACAAATCTTGTCCGTAGGCCCTCTGCAGAGTTTACGTATCATGACGGATTCGAAAGCTCTTCTTCTATCTTGGGACAATTCTTTTTTTCAGTACCTTTCTAGGTGTCAATTTTAAAATAATAGACGGATTGGCCGATCGCTAACATGATAAGATGATGACGGTTTGATGACGGTCTTTTTCGGCGGGTGGAAACGCTAACCTACTGGAATTAAAAAGAAATTATGGCGGGGCGGACGGGGCTCGAACCCGCGACCTCCGGCGTGACAGGCCGGCGTTCTAAACCAACTGAACTACCGCCCCCGCGAAATATGAGCAAAAAACGGTGTTTAAACATCTGAAAGCCATCAGCCCGGGCACTGATCGCTTATCACATCAACTATCGACCGGCAGTTAATGGTAGGCGGAACAGGGATCGAATCTGTGACCCCAGCCTTGTAAGGGCTGTGCTCTCCCAGCTGAGCTATCCGCCCGAAGATATTTTTATACTATATGCCGGTGCGATTTGTCAAATACAATGTCTGCACACTTCTAACTACCTGATTCCCGGGGTGTAAACCTTACTCTTTAAAAGGGAAGTCATCGGCCTGGACCCTGCGCGACATCAGGCAAAATGGGTCCGTAAATATTGACAGTCAGGACCGTAAATGTTAACATTTTTTATGCTGAAAACAGCCCTTTCGGTATTTTTTGTGCTTATCCTGGCATCTCCTGCCTTTTCGGTCGTTTACAGGTATGTAGACAAAAACGGCGTTGTCTGCTATTCGGACGCACCTATGGTAAATAAGAGCGAAGTGGTCAGGACGGACGCTGCGGAGACTCAGGTAATGAGGGTCCGGCACGAGTCTCCCGTCAGGGCCTATGACTACTCGGATTACGTCAGCAGGGTTGCATCCAAGTACGATCTGGAGCCGGGACTCATCAGGGCGGTCATAAGGACGGAGTCCAACGGGGACCGGAGCGCCGTGTCCAAAAAAGGCGCCATGGGTTTGATGCAGCTAATGCCGTCAACGGCTGACGACATGAATGTCGCTCATCCCTTTGACCCGGAGGAAAATATTGAGGGAGGAACCAGATATCTGAAGTATCTCCTGGAAAGATTCGACGGCGATCTGACGCTGGCGCTGGCCGCCTATAACGCAGGGCCGTCGGCAGTGGAGAAATACGGCGGCGTGCCGCCGATACGTGAGACGAGGCAATACGTAAAGAGAGTACTTTCCCTTTACAGGGGTAAGAGGAGCACCAGTTCAGGTTTCGGAAGGAAGACAGGATCAGGTCCTATGCCTATCTACAAGGTGGTGCTTGCCGACGGCACAACCCTTTTTACCAATTCATCTTTGGCAATAGCGGACAGAACAAGGTTTTAGATGTCCGCTGATACAGGAGATCTTCAGAAAGAGATTCTGGAGCTGAAGGGACAGAAACGCGCGATCATCCTGGCGCACAACTACCAGCGCAGCGAGGTCCAGGATATTGCCGATTTTGTCGGCGACTCCCTCGAACTGTCGAGAACGGCGGCGACAATCGACTGCAAGATGATTGTTTTCTGTGGCGTCAATTTCATGGCCGAAAGCGCATCTATCCTCTCGCCCGACAAGACGGTGCTGCTTCCGGAGATAGAGGCCGGCTGTCCCATGGCGGACATGATACGGGTTGACTCCCCGAGGCCGGTGTTTACCAGTTTCCCGGGCTTCGAGAATCCGCCCGCCTTCGTCTATCCGCCGGAGTTTACGCTCAGGGACATAAGGAGGCAGTACCCGGGCGTACCGGTTGTCGCGTATGTCAACACGACCGCCGAAGTCAAGGCCGAGAGCGATATATGCTGCACTTCAGCCAATGTGGTCAAGGTGATTGAGTCCCTGCCCGGTGATAAGGTGATATGCATACCCGACAAGAACCTTTCGATGTGGGCCGCCAGGAATACCCGTAAGCAGGTCATTGCCTGGGACGGGTATTGCAACGTACATGAAAGAGTGACCGCCGATGATGTCAGGAAGGCGCGGTCGGCCCATCCCGGCGCCCTTGTACTTGCCCATCCGGAATGCAGGCCCGAAGTGCTCGACCTCGCGGATCATGTTACCAGCACGTCAGGCATGCTCCGCTTCGCAAGGTCTTCCACCGCAATGGAATTTATAGTCGGTACGGAGACAGGGCTTATGCACAGGTTGAGACAGGAAAACCCGGACAAGGCGTTTTTTGCCCTGAGGAAGGACATGGTCTGTCCCAATATGAAGAGAACGACATTGAAGAGCATCATCCGGGCATTCAGGGAAAATACGTATGAGATCAGGGTGCCCGAACACATAAGGATACCGGCAAAGAAGGCCCTCGACCGGATGCTTGCCGTAAAGTAACTGTTCTCCCGGTAGTTCCCTGCGATAGATGACCCTGCTGTGCAAAGCCGTACCCAAGATTCATTTAACCGCAGAGACGCGGTGAACTACTACAATGTTTCATGTTATCTTGTACAGAATTAACCTGCTAACGGACTAAGGCATAAATATGGAAAAGATACTTGTGTGGCACCAGGGGGCGCTGGGAGACCTCATACTTTCTCTTCCGGCTGTTTACGCGATAAAGAAGCATGGCGGCGGAGTCAGCCTCCATCTGATCTGCCGCGCGGACATGTCGGGTTTTATCCTCGAAAAAGGTCTCGCCGACGGGGTGACTTCCAATGAGAAAGGGACCTTCGGTTCTCTCTTCGGCGACCTGGACCGCTACAGCCGTGATCTGAAGTCGTTCCTGGACGGGTTCGACGGCGCCTTTGTTTTCATGCGGAGCCGCGATGACGTCTTTCTCGACAACCTGCGCCGCCACATCCCGCATTGTCACTATATTCGCGCTTTTCCTCCTCCGGGCATGAGGATGCATGTCCCGCGGTATCAGCTGGAACAACTGGCCGGGCTGGGCGTCGACCAGGGAGGTGGTTTCCCGATCCTCGGTGCCGGCAGCGATCCGTCCTCGCCGGCAGGTCCTACCGTTATCGCGGTCCATCCGGGAAGCGGGGGGAAGAAGAAATGCTGGCCTCTTCACAATTATTTGAGGTTGATGGAGGAGTTGAACCGGGAAGGCGATTTTTCTCTTGTTGTCATATTGGGTCCTGCCGAAGACCGCGGAGAATATGAGACGGTGAACAAATTCATCTCGGAAAAGGGGATCTCTGCCGAAATAATAGAGAACATGCCTGTCTCTGAGGTCATTTCGGTGTTGAAAAAAGCGGCGCTTTATATCGGCAACGATTCGGGAATTACCCACCTTGCATCTGCTCTTGGCGTGCCCGCAGTTGCGATATTCGGGCCGACGGACCACGAGATATGGAAACCGCTCTGCGGCAATGTCAGGATAGTGCGTTCCGCTTACCCCTGTGCTCCCTGCGAAGAGGAGGCCTACCGGAGATGCGGCAAGGCAGAATGTCTCGAAACATTGCGGGTGGAAACAGTGCTGGAGGAGTGCCGGAGGGCGGGCTTTTGCCCCTCTATTTTCTCTATACACACTGTAGGACTACCTGCCTGCCGGCAGGCAGGTCGGCAAAAGAAACCGCTCGGGACCTTTATTCCGCCTTGTGCTGCGATTCTGCGTCTGAAAGTTTATGAATAATGTGGACCGGTCCGGATGCTATAATATCGACTGCCTATGCTTGAAGTGAGAGAGGAAGATGTCCGTTTCATGAGGCTGGCGCTGAAAGAGGCGTCCCGTGCCGGCAGGGCGGGAGAAGTCCCCGTCGGCGCCCTGCTTGTGAGAGACGGCGAAGTGCTGAGCGGCGCTTATAACCTGAGGGAGATTCTCAAGGACCCCTCCGCTCACGCAGAGATCCTTGCCTTGCGTGTGGGGGCCGAAAAGTCCGACGGCTGGAGGCTCACAGGGGCAACACTCTACGTTACCAAGGAGCCGTGCATCATGTGCGCGGGAGCTATCATAAATGCAAGGGTCTCCAGACTTGTTTACGGCTGCAGGGACGTAAAGGCCGGCGGGGTCGACAGTCTATATAATATCCTGAATGACAAGCGGCTGAACCACCAGGTGGAAGTCATCTCAGGCGTTCTTGAGGAGGAATGTGCTGCGCTTCTCAGGGACTTCTTCCGGGAAAGAAGATAACGTCAGGTTGTTAATGGATAAGTTGCTGAATTATAATAACCGGGTTCGGAGAGGTGCCAGAGCGGTTGAATGGGACGGTCTCGAAAATCGTTGTGGGGGCAACTCCACCCAGGGTTCGAATCCCTGCCTCTCCGCCATCATTTGACCGCAGGACTAAACCACTCTATTTGAATTCCCGACTACTGCCCCGGATTCGAAATGGGCCGGACCCACAAATGATCATGAAAATCACTTTTTTCGTCATGCCCGAGGTTGTAGTCGGGCATCCATGTGTCTTGAAAGTGGATTCCCGCCTAAAGACTGCGGGAATGACAACCAAATGATTAATACCCTGCAGTCCTTGCAGCCTGGTACTTCCGGTATTGCTAACCGGTTGCCTTCCTGTAAAGTTTTTCTTCGTATTCGGGAAATTTGTCCAGGCAAAAAGGCTTCTTTCTCAGCTCGTTCAGTTTGAGCAACTTGAAGTTGAGTTCCCGGATCTTCCTCAGTCGCTCCCTGTCTTCGTCAATGGTGTCTATCAGATCGCGAAGGGACAGAACTTCTTTTCTGAGTTCAAGTTCCGGCGGGATGCATCCCGAGTTCTTCAATATCCGGTAGCCTGCGCGAAGGTCTTCCGGTATCCACGTCTCGTCCTCAAACTGCAACGGCCTGCCAATGCCTTCAAGATTGTCGAATTCGCCGTTCTCGGCAGCCTCCCTTATCCTCTGTTCAGCAATCTTGAGAAATATGTCCACGTGCCATGACCTCCGGTCCCGCCGTCGAATTCAGAGGCGGGTGCATCCTAATGAGTCGATTGTTCTCTTACCTGGACGACTTTGATGGGCATGGAATATATCAGTTCGTTGTCGACCAGGTTTTCTATCCAATAGGTGCCCGGTTCCTTGAATTCTATGTTCAGATGAACGGAGACGTCCCGGTGCCTGAAATTAACGCCGTTGAGTTTCATCCTGGATAAGGTCTCGCGCAGCACCGTATTCCGGTCAGGTGCTATAAGCCTCATTCTCACCTCGAACTCCCCTTTCCCCTCGCTCCATTCGGTGACAACGGCCAGCCTGGGGTGGATGGCCGGGAATTTGGTCGCATAGATGTTTTCAAAAAGCCCCATGAGACTGATCTTCCCGCCCATCTCCTGCCGGACGTCATCGCAGATGATGGTGAAACTGACGGTCGGTCTTATCCTGTCGGTCATACACACTCCTTTGACATGTCAGCCATTTTACTCTCTTACATTATCTCCCAATTAGGACCATTTTTTCAAAAAGAGCGGTATGAAAAAGATCACCGCCGCCGTGAGTACTATGCACGCCCCGGGTGCGACGTCGTATTGATAGGAAATGAATAGTCCAGCTATTACGGAGACCGCGCCGACGATACAGGAAAGTAAGATCATCGAAAGCAGGCCTTTTGCAAAGAGCCTGGCGGTGGCCCCGGGTATAACGAGCAGCGCCGCCACCAGGATGACGCCCACGATGCGGATCGATATCACGATCGAAACTGAAAGAGCGACGAGGAAAAGGACGTTCATTGCCTTCACACGTATTCCGCTGACTCTTGCCAGTTCTTCGTCGTAGGTGATGAGAAAGAATTCTTTCAGAAATATCAGCATCAGGGCCGTCACCGGTATCGAAACGGCCACGGTGAGCAGGATATCCCCGTCGGTTATGGCGAGGATGTTCCCGAAGAGATACCCGAAAAGATCGACATTGTAAGCCTTCGAAAGACTTACGAGCGCTATCCCGAGGGCCATGGACACCGAGTAGAATATCCCTATGGCTACGTCTTCCGATATCTTTCCCTTTCTGCCGGTGACCTCTATGCCCAGCGCGATGATGATCGAATAGATGATCGCCGCTATCAGCGGGTTGGTGCCGGTGAAAAAACCTATGGCTACGCCGCCGAAGGCGGCATGGGATATGCCTGCGCCGATGAAGGACATCTTCCGGAGAACTATAAAGGCGGAGATTATGCCCGTCAGCAGACTGACGAGGAGTCCGGCGATGAGGGCCTTCTGCATGAAGGGAGAGCTGAGGACCTCGATCACTGCTGCCTCAACCTCTCGCATTTATCGCAGACATCGGAATGTACCAGCAGGTCCACACTCTTGCCGTAAAGCGATGTCATCACCTTTTCATCGAGCGCGCCAAGGGGGTTGCCGTGGTAGTGGAGACTTATGTTAAGGCAGGATATCTCGTCGACGTAGGAGGTGACGCTTCCGATGTCGTGCGAGACCATCAGGATGGTCAGGTTCATCCTTTTCTGGAGCCCTTTGAGCAGGTGGTAAAAGTCCTCCTGGCCGACCACATCGATGCCGGTACTCGGTTCGTCCAGCACCAGTATTCTGGGATCGGATGCCAGCGCCCGCGCTATCGAGACCCTCTGCTGCTGGCCGCCCGACATCTGACTGTACTGCCTGTTCCGAAGCTCTTCGACACCCATGATCGAAAGGCATTGCTCTGCCTTCTCCCTGTCGTTCCTGCCGGGCCATTTCAGGAGGCCGGCGGCTCTGTATCTTCCCATGAGGACCACGTCGAGTGCCGTTGCCGGGAAATTGGGGTCGATGTTCTGGTGCTGGGGAAGATAACCGAATACGCCGCCCCGCGCAAGTGCGGCCCCCGGGCTTTGTCCGAAGACCTTTATGCTGCCCGACGCAGGTTTGAGAAGCCCGAGGATCGTCCTGACGAGCGTGGTCTTTCCGCCCCCGTTGGGTCCCACGATACCGAGAAAGATCCCTTCGGAAAGAGTGAAGGTGATGTTGCGGAGGAGCTCTTTTCCCTTCACTACGACCGATAAATGTTCTATTTCCAGGGCGTTGCTCATCTCATCGCCCTTTCCATCATGGCAAGATCGTATTTCATGAGGCCGATGTAAGTCTCCCTCCCTTTTTCTCCCCCGATGGGATCGAGCATCAGCACCTGAGCACCTGCTTCCTGCGCGATGGCCTCGGCTATCCTCGGGCTGAACTGTGGTTCCGCGAATATGACCTTTGTCTTCATCTTTCTGACCTCGTCCAGGATCCGCTGGACATGTTTAGGTGTCGGCTCTTTCCCGGGAGCTTCTTCGATCACCCCTGCCACCCTCAGCCCGTACCTCCTGGCAAAATAGTCCCACGCCGGGTGGAACGTCACATAGTCCCTGGTCCGGAAGGTCTTTACCGTCCTGGAGATCTCCCGGTCGAGGGCGGCAAGTCTGGAGACGTAGGCAGCCGCATTCTTCCTGTAGAAGGCGGCATTCGCCGGATCTGCCGCCGCAAAGGCTGCTGCGATCTTCTCAACGATCTTCATGCATATGACAGGGTCGAGCCAGATATGGGGATTGACGTTCGAAATGGCATGATCATGGTCTTCTCCCTTGAGGAGTTTTATTCCATCGGAACACTTGACAGTGGTGATCCCCTTCGCCGCCGCTGCTATCAGCCTGTCTGCCCAGAATTCCAGGCCCGCCCCTATCTTTATGAAAATCCTTGCCTTCGAGATCTCCCGGACCGTCCTCGGCACAGGCTCGTAGGTATGTGGGCTGGCGCCGGGGGGCAGAAGGAGCAGGACATCGACCCTGTTTTTTCCAACCTCCCTGGCGAAGTCGGCAAGCGGAGCGATGCTGGCCACCACCCTCAACCTGCCGCCCGAGCCGTGAGCCGGCGCAGGCGGCATTATGGAAATCGCAATAAATAGGAAGAAGGCAGCGCGCCACGCTGCCGCCCTGAACACATTAGAATTTAACATTTCAGCTCGATAGTAATATAAGATAGAGTTTATATTATGCCCGCCCGCGAATTCAAATTGCCGACGGTTGGGAAGATGTCATGACGGATCAGAATAGACGATGACCGATTCGAGAAGGTTTTCAGCCCTGTATTACAGGGACTTCAGGCTTTTCTGGTTCGGGCAGATAATATCCATTTCGGGCACCTGGATGCAGTCCGTTGCCCAGGGATGGCTGGTTTACAGCCTCACGAAATCCCCTTTTTATCTGGGCATGGTTGCGGCGGCGGCTTCCCTGCCGATACTGCTCTTCACTCTTCCGGCCGGCGTGCTTGCCGACAGGTTTCCAAAGCGGAACCTGCTGCTTTATACGCAGGCGTTTTCCGTTGTACCGGCTCTCATGCTGGGGATACTTACGAGCCTCAAGGTGATCGCCGTCTGGCAGGTTGCACTGCTGGCTGCGGTGCTCGGCTCGATAAATGCCGTGGATATTCCCACACGACAATCGTTTCTTGTGGAGATGGTGGGACGCGGGCAGGTCGTCAATGCCATAGCCCTTAATTCGGCCGCCTTCAACGGGGCAAGGATAATCGGGCCCATGATAGCAGGCCTGGTCATAGCCTATATGGGACTTCCGGCCTGCTTTTTCCTGAACGCCCTCAGCTTCGGAGCGGTCATACTCGCCCTTTCAAAGATGAAGGCCAGGGGAGAGATCAGGGTGAAATCGGAAGGCATGATAAAGGACTTCATAAAGGGAATAGGCTTTGTGAGGGGCAACAGGGAAATAGTGTCAGTCATCACCCTGATCGGTGTCTTCAGTCTTGTCGGACTTCCCTACATCAGCCTGCTGCCGGTCTTCGCCGGAAAGGTCTTCCACAGGGGCGCCACGGGATACGGCTTTCTCATGGGGGCCTCGGGGATCGGAGCGCTTGCCGCTGCCGTGGGGATCGCGGCGAAGTCGAGGATACGGAACCCGCTGAAGATGATGTCCCTGGCCGTGCTCTGTTTTTCGACCGCCCTGCTGGTCTTTTCCCTTTCCAGGACATTCTGGGTCTCTCTCATGATAATAATGCTCGGCGGCTGGGGAATGGTGAGCTATCTGGCCCTCGCGAACAGCTTTATCCAGATGAGCGTACCCGATGAACTCAGGGGGCGGGTGATGAGCGTATATTCTTTTGTCTTCCTCGGAACGGTGCCGATAGGAAACGCAATCATGGGTGTAGTAGCGGACAGGATAGGAACGACGCACGCAGTGACCGTCGGGGGCGTGATCTGCATCTCGGCCGCGGCCCTTTTTGCGAGGCGATACGGAAAGAAAGAGGGCGGTGTGCCCGGGGTATGAGAGAGGAGCGGTTTTCTCTGTGCCTTCGTGTCTCTGTGGTGAAATTCTCTTTTGGTTCCTCCTTTGCCTGGGTAAGATATAATAGTTTTTATGAAAGTGCTTGGGGTGGAGACATCTACGATGCTCGGCGGGGTCGCAATTGTGGACGGAGAAGCCGGTCTTATCGCCGAACTGAGACTGAACGTCAAGACCACGCATTCAGAGAGGCTGATGACCGTCATTGATCATGCGCTTGTCCAGTCCGAACTGAACATGGACGATATCGACGTATTTTCGGTGGCCATCGGACCGGGATCCTTTACCGGACTGAGGATCGGTCTGAGCACCGTCAAGGGTCTTTCCTACTCAACAGGCAAGCCGGTCGTTACAGTGCCCACACTCAAGGCCTTTGCATGGAATTTCCCTTTCTGTGAATATCCCGTCTGCCTGATGCTCGATGCAAGGAAGGAAGAGGTCTACGCCGCCGTCTTCCGGTGGGAGGAAGACGGTTTCCGGCAGGACGTTGAAGACATGTCGGTCAGACCGGAGGAGCTGCTGAAGAGACTCCCCGGGACCACGTTATTTGCCGGTGAGGGAGCTCTGCTGTACCGGGACGTGATCAGCAGGGTCATGAAGGAACGGGCCGTTATGGCCCCCTCTGTGGGGATGGTCCCTTCCCCTGCGAATGTCGCCATGCTTGGGCTTTCGAAAGCGGCCAGGGGCGAGTTTACCGGCGCCGCGGCGGCGACACCTCTCTATATCAGAAAGTCCGAAGCCGAGGTGAAATGGGAGAAGAACCCCTGAATGACATCTCCATTGGGGACATGACCACAGACGATGTTTCCGAAGTTGCCGGGATCGAGAGGCTCTCCTTCACCACGCCCTGGTCCGAGATGTCTTTCTATACCGAAGTAAGAAAACCGGGTTCCCTTTCAAAGGTGGCCAGACGGGGCAGGGAAATAGCCGGCTATATATGCGCAAGCAGGATCGTGGATGAAGGACATATGCTCACTCTTGCCGTTCGACCGGAATTCAGACGGCTTGGAATTGCATCCGCTCTCATCGAAGATATGATCGGAGACCTCAGGGAGCAGGGATGCCGGTTCATCTTTCTCGAAGTGAGGTCTTCCAACGAGGCAGCGAGAAAGATGTATGAGAAATTCAATTTCAAGCTTTTCGGTTTGAGGAAGAACTACTATAAGTCGCCTGTGGAGGACGCCGTCTTGATGGTGTTAAAGTTAGACTGATTGCGGCAAAGGCCGTGAATCGTCAGTCGTGAATGCACCGGCTTCACCGGAGCGGGGCTACTTCCCTGCCTGCCAGATTCCTTCTATTTCCGTGCCGCAGCCGGTGCAGGCATTCCCCTTCATGACGTTTGTCACGATCCTGTAGCCGAACCTTTCTATGAGGACTTTGTTGCAGCCCGGACAACGGGTATTTTCGCCGCCTTCACCCGGCACGTTGCCTTCATAGACGTATTTGAGGCCGGCCTTCCTGCCAATTTCCATTGCCTGTCTAAGTTTTTCCACCGGCGTCCTGGGTTTGTCGAGGAGTTGGTAGGTAGGGTAGAACTGGCTGACGTGCCACGGAATGGCAGGGTCCACGGAACAAATAAACTCTGCTATGTCCGTCAGGTCGTTCTCCGAGTCGTTGAGGTCGGGGAT
This sequence comes from Candidatus Sulfobium sp., assembly GCA_037381085.1. Taxonomy (GTDB): domain Bacteria; phylum Nitrospirota; class Thermodesulfovibrionia; order Thermodesulfovibrionales; family UBA6898; genus JARRRD01. Next base: position 33,161 of record JARRRD010000006.1, on the reverse strand, counting down.
GACGAGTGTCGTTACTTCCACCCAGACCCCCAGAGATTTCATGAGCCTGATCGTCTCTTTGACAGGTTCCAGACGTGCGCCGCAGATTTCCCTGTAGAACCTGTCGCTTCCCTTGAGATCGATATTGTTGGCGTCGAGATAGGGGGCTATAAGCCTTGTTGCCTCCGGACCGGTGTATCCGTTGCTGACAAAGACGTTCCTGATGCCTTTTTCATGCGCGAGCCTTGCACAATCATAAGCGAATTCGAAAAAGATCGTCGGTTCGGTATACGTATATGAAATGCTTCTGCAGTTGTTCTGCAGTGCTGCGCCGACCACGTCCGCGGCGGTCACTTCATTGCCGGGGATCGGAAATTTCCGCTCTCTCGGGTACTGGGATATTTCGTAGTTCTGGCAGTGCTTGCACCGGAAATTGCAACCTGCGGTAGCTATCGAAAATGAGGTCGTTCCGGGGAGGAAATGGAAGAGGGGTTTCTTTTCGATGGGGTCTGTATTCATTGAAATGACCATGCCGTAAACAAGACTGTAGAGCGTTCCCCCCCTGTTCTCGCGCACGGCGCATATGCCCCTCTTGCCTTCGTGGATAAGGCAGTGATGACCGCACAGATGGCATCTCACATCGGAGCCGTCTAGTTTTTCGTATACCATCGCCTCTTTCATACCTGCATTATATCAGAACCGGTAACGGTGTAAACCCTTCCGGTTTTATTGACTAAAACATGTCCGCAAGATAAAATAATCAATATCAATCGAAACCTTTTGTGGAGGTACTATGCCTATCTATGAATATATCTGCAGGGATTGCGGGGAGAGATTTTCTCTTCTTCAGGGTATAAATGCGACGGAGAAGGATACGCAATGTCCGAAATGCTCTTCCGGACATGTAAAGAAGGTGATTTCGGCGTTCTGTTGCTCGACCGGGTCCGGCGGCGGTTCTTCTTCGATTCCGTCACGCGGTTTCAGCGGGGGCGGTTGAGGCGTTTCTTCCTGCTGAACCGTGGGTTCGGTGCGTAACGCTTCAAAACGAAAAGTCTTGACTTTTTTAGGGATTTAAACATAAAATTTGAACAATTTAAGCGAAACGAGGTAACTATGGCTCACAAGCTGTTGCTCGCAGATGACAGTATTACGATACAGAAAGTGGTCGAGCTGGTCCTGGCGGAAGAGGACTTTGAGATAAAATCTGTGAGCAATGGGGAGGATGCGCTCGAGGCAGTCGACACCTTCAGCCCCGACATAATGCTGGCGGACGTGGACATGCCGAAGATGAACGGTTACCAGCTTTGCGAAAAGATCAAACAGGACCCGCGGACAAGCCATGTCCCCGTTATCCTTCTTGCGGGCGCCTTCGAGCCGATAGACGACGAGCTTGCCGAGAAGGTGGGCGCCGATGATTCGATCATAAAACCTTTTGAATCCCAGGAGCTCATAAGCAAACTGAACGCCGTCCTCACGATGGCGTCGGCGGAAGAGGCCGGAGAGACGGTCCTCGCGGAACCGGACGAAGCCGTTGAGGTCGCTGAGGATGCAGGGGAGGAAGCTGTCGAAGTGGCGGAAACGGATGAAGACCTCTGGGCGATGGAGGAGATACCCGAAGATACGGGAGAATTGGCTGCGGAGGCCGTGACGGAAGAAGAGCAGACCGGGGCGGAAAATGCTTTTGAAATGCCGGAGGAGATGCCGGAGGAGCCCGCGGCCCGGGCCTTTGAGCCGGCGAGGCCTTCCAGTGAATCGGCGCCCGCAGGCGCGCCGGAAGTTGCAATGCCCTCACGGGAAGAGTTGCTGGGGATGATAAGAGCAACAGTGGACGAGAAAGTGTCCAGCCTCCTGTCCGGCGTTGATATCAGAGAAGTCCTTCTCTCTTCACTCATGCCTGCCGTTAAGGATTCGGCGGAGAAGATCCTGTGGGAGATTGCGCCCGAACTTGGCGAGAAGGTCCTGAAAGAGATCCTGAAAGAGTCTGTTACGTCCATCGGGAAAGAGGTTGAAAAAGTGATCTGGGAGACCGTTCCTGATCTGGCCGGGACGATGATCTCGAAAGAGATCGAGAAGATAAGATCCGAATATTAATTTAATTTGTGTAATTGCATCGGCGGGGAAATGGCATTGCTCATTCCCCGTCTTTCTTTGTTATGAGTGAGTTAGAAAAGAGCTATAACCCCAAAGGCGTCGAGTTAAAGTGGTATGAATACTGGATGTCCGGTAATTATTTCGTCGCTGATCCGGGGTCGAAGGCCGAAGCTTTTTCGATCGTAATCCCCCCGCCCAACGTTACAGGTTCGCTGCACATGGGCCATGCCCTGAACACAACCCTTCAGGATATTCTGGTGCGGTGGAAAAGGATGAAGGGATGCAATGTCCTCTGGATTCCGGGCATGGACCATGCCGGAATCGCCACTCAGAACGTGGTGGAGAGGCAACTCTCCTCGGAGGGGCTTGACAGACACTGGATGGGCCGGGATGCCTTTATCGCGCGGGTCTGGAAATGGAAAGAGGAATACGGGGGCAGGATCATTCACCAGCTGAAAAGGCTTGGAGCTTCCTGTGACTGGTCGAGGGAGCGGTTTACCCTCGACAACGGACTCTCAAAGGCGGTCATTGAGGTATTCGTGACCCTTTACGAGCAGGGGCTGATTTACAGGGACAACAGGCTGATAAACTGGTGTCCGCGCTGTCACACGGCGCTTTCCGATATCGAGGTCGAACACGAAGAACTGGAGGGCAAACTTACACATATAATGTACCCGCTGGAAGACGGGTCGGGGAGCGTGGTTGTCGCGACTACCAGGCCTGAGACCATGCTGGGGGACACGGCGGTTGCCGTCCATCCCGACGACGAGCGCTACGAGGATCTTATAGGAAAGAAAGTGTCACTGCCGCTGACGGGCAGGAAGATCCCCGTTGTGGCCGATGCAGCCGTTGAGCGCGAGTTCGGAACCGGCGCTGTGAAGGTCACGCCGGCCCACGACTTCAACGATGAAGCGATCGCCAAGAGACAGGAGCCGCCGCTTGATTCCGTGACCGTGATCGGTCCCGACGGCCGCATGACCGCAGAGGCCGGCGCCAGGTATGCAGGCATGGACAGGTATGAGTGCAGGAAGGCCGTAATAAGTGACTTGAAGGAGGCCGGGCTCCTCGTCAAGCAGGAAAAACACACGCTTTCCATAAGCCAGTGTTACCGTTGCAAGACGGTGATAGAGCCCCTTTCGGCCCTCCAGTGGTACGTGAAGGTTGGACCTCTGGCGCGGGAAGCTGTCAAGGCTGTCAGGGAAGGCAGGATCAGGATCATTCCGAGGACCTGGGAGAACACCTACTTCGCCTGGATGGAGAACATAAACGACTGGTGCATATCGAGACAGATCTGGTGGGGCCACAGGATACCCGCCTGGTATTGCGGCGGCTGCGGGGATGTGATCGTGTCGAGGGAGGCGCCCGCCAAATGCGGTAAATGCGGCGGTACGGCACTGAGGCAGGACGAAGACGTCCTCGACACCTGGTTTTCCTCCGCCCTCTGGCCCTTTTCGACCCTCGGCTGGCCTGAAAGCACGGAAGAACTCAGGACGTATTATCCCACATCCGTATTGGTGACAGGCTTCGACATCATCTTTTTCTGGGTTGCCCGCATGGCCATGATGGGCATCAAGTTCATGAAGGATGTGCCGTTCAGTGACGTTTATATCCATGCCCTTGTAAGGGATGCGAGCGGCCAGAAGATGTCGAAGTCGAAGGGGAACGTCATCGATCCGCTGATCATGATGGAGAAATACGGCACCGATGCATTCAGGTTTACCCTCGCCGCCTTTGCAGCCCAGGGGAGGGACGTGAGGTTCTCGGAGGAGAGGGTGGAGGGATACAGGCACTTCGTGAACAAGCTCTGGAACGCGTCGAGATTCATACTGGCCAACACCGGGGACGTAGAGCTTCCGCAGACCTTTGATGCGGGGGACCTCGATATCGGCAGCAAGTGGATATTGAGCAGGCTGGCCGTTACTGCAGACGATGTCAACAGCGCGCTTGGTGATTACAGGTTTAACGACGCCGCCAGCAGTGTCTATCAGTTCACGTGGCACGAACTGTGCGACTGGTACATCGAAATGGCAAAACCGGTCCTGTACGGTGAGTCGTTCGGCAAGGAAGCAGTGAAGGTTTGTCTGCTCTACCTCCTTGATTGCACTTTGAGACTGCTTCACCCTTTCATGCCTTATGTGACGGAAGAGATCTGGCAGACCATGAAGGGCGGGAAGGCTGCAGCAGGGGATGGCAGGAAAGGGGAGAGCATTGTTATTGCGGATTATCCGCTGTCCCTGCCCGGATACGATGAAGCTGAGACCGAAATGGGATTGATCATGGAGGCCGTGACAGGTGTAAGAACGATACGGGGGGAGTTGAACCTTGCTCCTTCTCTTGAACTCAGTGTATATATAAAGACTCTTTCGGAAAAGACCGGTGATGTCCTGAGAAAGAACCTGACATATCTGGCGAAGCTCGCGAAGGCGCGGATAATCGAAATAGGTGTGGAAGTGAAAAAGCCGAGAGGAGCCGCAGTTGCCGTCAGGACTTTCTCCGAGGTCTATGTCCCCCTGGAAGGTCTGTTGAACATAGAAATGGAAATTGATAGACTTAAGAAGGAAGAGGCCAAGGTGGAGCAGTCCGTTGCCTTTCTCAACAAGAAGCTGCTGAACGAGGATTTTCTGAAAAGGGCTCCGAAAGACGTTGTCCTGAAGGAGCGGGAGAAATACGAGGAATGTCTGAAGAGAAAGGAAAGGATACAGGAAAACATGAGGAAACTTCACGAAGCCGGGGGAAGAAAATGACAGCCAGGGAAGAAAAGGACCTGCAGGAAAAAGAAGTTGAGATCATAGAAGGAGAATTTATCAATATCAGCCAGAGCAGTGTCAGAAATGTCGAAGGCGGCCATGTGGAAATGCAGCAGGTAGGCGCCCTCAGCATCGACGGAGAGAGAATGGAAGCCACGCAGTCCGCCGCCGTATTTGTGAGGGGGACCGAGGTCAATCTCAACCAGAGTGTGAGCGGAGTGACGATGGGTAACAGTACGACCGTCAATTTCTCTCTTTCCCCCCTTTCCCTGTCGAGAAACGATATGACCCTGAACAGGAGCGCCGCGGGGCTGGTTGCCGCCGGAAGCGTGAACTCGGACAAGAGCGCCGCGCTGCTTGTCGTCGCAAAAAAGGTCGAAGGGAATCTCACGACCCTTCTTGACTGGAAATCCGCCTGTGCCCTGAGTGCGGTGGCCGGCGGCATCTGGGGTTTTCTCTCCCTCTTCAGGAAGAGATAGATGAATGACGGTATTCCCGGCCTCCGTACATGAGCTGATAAGACGGGCACTCGAAGAGGACCTCGGTTACTGCGACATCACCACTTCCCTGTTGGTGACGGAAGAAAAGGTATCGAAGGCCCTGTACGTGGCAAAAGGAAATTTTGTACTTGCGGGCTTCCCGTTCGCCAGGGCTGTCTTCGATCTCATCGATCCTTCCACATCTATCAATACTTTTTTTAATGAAGGGTCCAACGTTCTGAAGGGGGATGTTCTCGGGGAAGTTTCCGGCAGGACGAGGGTTTTGTTCGCAGGGGAGAGGACAAGCCTGAATATCATGCAGCGGCTTTCTGGCATTGCAACGCTTACAAATCAATTTGTCGATGCAGCGAGGGGGACGAAAGCGAAGATTGTAGACACCAGGAAGACCACCCCCTGCCTCCGCTTTCTGGAAAAATATGCGGTCAGAATGGGAGGAGGTGTGAACCACCGGTACGGGCTTTATGACGGGATACTCATAAAAGACAATCACATAGAAGAGGTCGGCAGCGTGCGGAAGGCTGTGATGCTGGCAAAGGCCGGACATCATCTTTCCAAGATAGAGGTGGAAGTTGAAAACCTGAAGGAGCTCCAGGAGGCTATTGAAGCGGGTGCCGACATCGTCATGCTGGACAATATGTCCGTACAGGACATGGCAGAAGCGGTCAGGATGACAGAAGGAAGAGTAATGCTTGAGGCATCGGGGAATATGAGTCTCGATAATGTGAAGGAGGTCGCCGAAACCGGGGTAGACCTGATCTCGGTAGGCTGCCTGACCCACTCGGTCACCGCTGCGGACATCAGCATGAAGATAATGAAGTAGCAGCTCCCTTTTTGTCTCCCTGATATTGCAACGCCCGGCTACATTGGATTACCGCAGCTTTTTTCACTTTCATCCCCCTTCCTTTTGACGTGCGGCGGCAGAGAAAAAGTACGATTACATCTTGTCAAAAAGACAGGAATGTGAGATGATTCTAGTATTCGGGCGGAGCGTGACTGTGAAGATACTTGGATACGCATTTATTGTGTCGGTTATTTTGGCCATGGTGGCGGCAGAGGCCCGCGCCCAGCAGGCACCCAACTCCTGTATCACCTGTCACGAATATCTTGGGGGTGAACTTGCAAAGCCGGTCTCGGAATGGAAGGGGTCGGTCCACCGGCAGAACGGAATTACCTGTGACCTTTGCCACGGGGGGGATGCGGGTATCAATCTGGGGGACATAAACCGGCTTTCTCCCCGACAGTTTGCGGACATACAGGCCCGGGCGATGTCGAAATCCCATGGTTTCACAGGTAAACCTTCGGGCCAGGCACTCTTTGATTTATGCAGACAGTGCCACAGTGCTTCCGTTGAGAGATACGCCGGCAGTATTATGGGCAAGGCGTATCTGGGCAACAAGGGCGGTCCGTCCTGCGTTACCTGCCACAATGCACACAACAATATCATACCTTCGGTACCCAAGGTGTGCGGGAGCTGCCATAAGGACACCACCGGCTTTGACCAGATAGACCCGATGAACGTCACGGAATCAACGTTGAGCGAATTGTCGAGGATCAGGATAAGACTCGCCGAGGAGAAGGCGAGGGGGGCCAGGCCTTCGCTTATTCCGGAGTTTCCCGAGGAGCTTGGTTCATTCCAGATAGGTTTTATCGCATTTGGCGTAGTGGTGGTAGTCTTTATCCTGGGATTCTTTGTATATCTGGCGCTGGAAAAGAGGAAACGGGAGAAATAATATGAGCTTTGAAGTTATCCGGGAGAAGAAGCCGTCATATTCGGTGTTTGCAATGGTGGTGGTCATCATCCTTTCCATGGTGCTCCTTGGAATGGGGATTGTCTTTGCATATCTGCTGATATCGGGGAAAGGGAACAATTATATCCTGGGCACTCTGCTTGCTTTTGAATTTTTTATCGCGGGCATCGAGGTTGTTCTTTTCGCACGATACTTCATGGCATTCAGGGAGGTATCGGAGGACCGTGAGGAGGAGCTCTTATGGTAGATGGAAACGCCGGGAGCAAAGAGGACAGGAAAGGCATAACACGGAGAAGATTTACTCTCGGGATACTGGTCGCTTCTGCGGCGGGTGCCCTGGTATCGGTGTTTTCGCTGCTGAAGGTCTTGTCCCCCGAGAAAAAGGGTGGCGGTTACGTGTCGACCCTCAGTTCCGGTGACAAGCTGGTATACGCAAAGGGTGCTGCAATGGGAGCTTCCGTAGAGGCTTCTTCGTTCAAGATCGGGGATGCCATGCTGGTTTACCCGGCGGGTAAATCGTCCAATCCGGCAAATCTCGTCCAGCTGATTAAATTAAAAGAAGACGAGTTTAAGCCGCCGACAAAGAAAGGTCTGACGGACAAGGGCTTCGTGGCCTACAGTGCGATATGCACCCATCTGGGCTGCACCGTTTCCTGGGTCCGGGACCGGAAATCCCCAGGGGCGTCCTACACGGAATGCTTTTGTCACAACAGCATATTCGATCCTGCGGAAGGAGCGAAAGTCATGGGGGGGCCGGCCCCGATCCCTCTTGCACAGATAGGCGTCAAGGTGGCGGGTGACGGCTCTCTTGTTTTTACGAGTGATTTTACGGGCCCGATAGGACCCCAGGTATGAGGCGATAAGATGATTTATAAATGGCTTGATGAAAGGCTGGAACTGGGGAAGTTCAAGGATAAATTTCTCTCCAAGACTTTCCCGACACATCCCACGTTCCTGCTCGGGGAAATTGCATTGTTTTCCTTCATTACGCTCGTTATAACCGGCATCTTCCTCGGGTTCCTCTACGAGCCTTCGATGAAGATGGTTTCCCTTTACGGTGCGAAGGTCCCGTCCGCTTACGCCAGCGTAGTCAGGCCGGAAGCCCAGGGAGATCAACTGGCTGGTCGGGCTCGCCCTCTGGGGTATGGCGATGGTTGCGGCCTTTACCGGATATCTTTTGCCTTATAGCCAGTTCTCCGTTACGGCCACTTCAATTGCCTATTACATATCGAAGTCGATACCGTGGATCGGCGGCTGGCTGTCGAGGCTCCTTTTTGCGGGCGAATTTCCTTCGGCCGGAACGGTCCCGCGCTTCTTCTTCATGCATGTCATGTTGATCCCGCTGGTAATCATAAGTCTGATCGGTCTCCATATGGTGATACTTATAAAACAGAAACACACCGAACCAGCGTCGAACCGGCATCGAAAAGAGGCGCAGGGGGGCAAGAGACTCATTGGGATCCCGATCTGGCCCGAGCAGACCGTCATCAGTCTGTCCTTTTACCTGTTCCTGCTGTTCATAATTGTTCTGGTTGCAACTTATGTCCCTCTCAATCCGATAGAAAAATACGGGCCGCCTTCACCGGGTACGCCGGTTATGAGGCCTGACTGGTATTTTCTCGTCGTTTACGGTTTTCTGAAGCTGGTGCCTGGTGACCTGTCATTTTCTGTTGCGGGGGGAAAGATCACACCCGAAACTATCGGCGGCGTTATTTTTCCCGCATTCTTATTCCTTGTTTTTGCACTTATACCTTTTCTTGACAGGGTGAGAGAACCGCAGCATTATATAGCGAATCCACTTCGCCGTCCCTTCATGACGTCCTTCGGTATAGGGGGCGGCGTTTTCCTTTGCATGACCGTTGTGGCGGGCTACATAGATGTGCTGCACATTACACCGCGGACAATGACGGTCTATACGATAGTTGCCACACTGGCTGCCTGGGCTGTTTCTTATGCCCTGCTGCGATTGTATAACAAGAGATGAAAAGAGGGGTCAATATGCCGAAACTTGATCACATATCCGTCGCCTGCGTGGTTTTGTGCGCCGTGTTCATCTTTTCGGGAACGGTTAACGCAGCCGGCAAGGAAAAAATGGAGAATTCCTGCGTTCACTGCCATTCTCAACTCTCCGCCACAAGCTTTGTGGGAGTAAAATCCCACAGCTGGAAGGGGTCCATACATCAGAAAAACGGCGTTACCTGCGACAAATGTCATGGCGGAGACCCGCAGGCATCCGGCGAGAAGAAGGCGCACGTGGGCGTCTTCGGGTCAAGCAATCCTGTCAGCACTGTCTATTACAAGAATGTTCCGGCAACATGCGGCAAATGCCATGGAGCGGAGTTTTACAAATTCTCCCAGAGCCTGCATTACAAGAGACTGGAATCAACGGGACAGGGTCCCGACTGCGTGACCTGTCACGGGTCGATGGTGACAACCGTTTTGACCCCGGAAACCGTTGCAAGCGTTTGCGAGAGATGCCATAACGAGCGGATGGGCATTTTCCCCTTCATCCCGCAAAAGGCAAAGGCGGTGCTGCTGTCACTCAAAGTAAGCGAATCCCTTCTTGATGCGGACAACAAGCTCTACGGACGTGCCAAAGCCAAAGATGTTGCCCGGTCTTTGCGCGATGCGCAGTCGTATCTGCACTCTGCGAAACTGGATTGGCACAAATTTGACCTTGATAGCGTGACGGCCGACCTGCAGGGCATGTACGATGCTATCGGAAAGCTGCCGCCCCGGCGGTCACGCAGATAGTCCTCCGCTAATATCCTCCTCTGAAGCAGGAACGCGGTTTTGCTATAATACCGCTATGGAAGCGGCTCGGGTTCACCTGTTGATCGAAGGAAGGGTCCAGGGGGTTTTCTACAGGGCGTTTACGAGGAGTATCGCCATGAAGCTGGGACTGAATGGATGGGTCCGCAACCTTTATGACGGCCGCGTCGAGGCGGTCTTTGAGGGAGACAGGACGCTTATCGAGCGGGCCCTCCTGGAATGCAGGAAAGGGCCTCCCGGTTCCTATGTCAGGGATGTGGACGTCGACTGGGAGGATTATTCGGGCGATCTGGAGGGTTTTGAGGTAAGGTATTGACCCTGCATTCGCTTTACGAACACCGCCCTTGAATTTATGATTTGGCGGGTCTGCAGGATTTTCTGACGAAAGAACAATCAGCGAAACAAATGCTGTAGCGTGACGGATCGTAGCCCTCTGTCAAATTGACTTTCCGCGGAACTTCCTGTGAAAATATGCCCATGATCAAGGACATTGAAAAGAAGGTTCTCGACGGAGGAGCTGTCGCAAGGGAGGAGGCCTTATACCTCTCTTCGATCGAGGGGGCGGAAGCTATGGAGCTCCTCGCCGCTGCCAATGCGATAAGAAACCGTTTCAGGGGGGCGCAGGTCGATCTCTGTGCAATTGTCAATGCCAGGTCAGGTGGATGCCATGAGGACTGCGCGTACTGCGCCCAGTCATCGGAGAGTTCCGCCGGAATCGCGCGCTTCCCTCTCCTCGAGGAGGAGATGATTCTCGAAAAGGCGCGGGAGGCGAGGGAAGGCGGGGCACGTCGTTTCTGTATCGTGACCAGCGGAAGAAAAGTATCGGTACGGGACCTGGAGCGGATAGCCGCGGCGGTACGGAAGATCAGGGCTATGGGCTTGTTGCCCTGTGCAACTTTAGGACTTTTAACGGTGGAAGAACTGGGGGTACTCAAGGACTCGGGGCTTGAGCGTTATCACCATAACCTGGAGACCTCGGAGAGGTTTTTCCCCGAAATCTGTACTACACACACCTACGAGGACAAAATGAAGACCGTCAGCGCCGTTAAATCCGCGGGACTGTCGCTGTGCTCCGGCGGCATCTTCGGACTCGGAGAGGATTGGGCAGACAGGGTCGATATGGCTTTCGTCCTTCGCAACAGCGGACCGGACTCCGTTCCGATAAATTTTCTCATGCCGCTTAAGGGCACTAAACTGGAATCCATGAAACTACTTGAACCGTTCGAAGCGCTTAAGATAATAAGCCTTTACCGGTTTATTCTTCCCCATAAGGAGATAAGAGTGTGCGGGGGGCGCATGCAGACACTCGGCGATTTCCACTCCTTCATCTTTTTTGCCGGTGCGGACGGCCTCCTGACGGGCAATTATCTTACTACAACCGGAAGAGATTTCGAAGACGACCTGAAACTCATCGAGAGCTATGGTCTCAGATACAGGGAATAGCCGCTGACGTTTGGTATGGGAGAAGGCGAACATGCTGAACATCAGAATGAGGGCTTCACGGAAGGTGAAAGGGCGACATGCCGGAGAGATGCATATTTCCGGCGCCGAAGGGATATATGAAGAATCCGAGAGACAACGGGTAGCCGAACAATACATCTCAAGGGCGCTGAATCATCCCAAAGGGACGCCCGACACGATAGTGTTAACTATCGAAAAGATCGTCCGGAAGCCACGGAAGGTTCGGGCTCTTCCGGTAACGACCGTAAAATGCGATTCCCCGTCTGTGGCTGAAGAGATAATAAGGCGCCTCGTAAGTGAGACGGGGGTCTCCGGAGCTGCCGTCCGAACGGCCGAAAGGGTACTGGCGGCGGGGACCATGCGCGGGGCGTCCCTCGTTTCAGCCGTATCGGGGAAGCGGCTCGAACCGGATAAGGCGCGTGGTGTTCGTGCCTCAAGACTTGGGATTACCAGGGACGCGGACATGTCTGCATCCCGAATGCTGGCGAAAGAGGGTATCGATACGCCTACGGTGAAAGAGGCGCTGGTCCTTGCCTCGAAGGTGGCGGGCTGCCGGGCGATAATTACGGAGGTCTGTATTTCCGACGACCCGGATTATACGACCGGCTATGTGGCGTCACGGAAGTACGGTTACGTGAGGGTTCCGCGTATAAAGAGAAAGGGAAGCAGGAAGGGCGGCAGGGTATTCTTTATCGAGGAAGGTTCCGGAGTTGACAGTGTGCTGGAATTCCTTGAAAGCATGCCCGTGCTGATCAATGACGTTGGAAGGTTCAACGGGGCGCTGTCGGTGGATGAAATCATCAATTCTGATATATAACCCGGCCGCACTGAGGGCATCGACCGGGAAGATCGGCCGGGCGCAGGAGTTTCTTGAAAGGAAAGGGTTTCTCTCTGAAGTACTTTTGACCGAGAAGAGCGGGCACGCCGAGCACCTGGCGAGGGAGTGCCTCAAGAGAAACCCTGACCTGATAATCGCCGCCGGCGGCGACGGTACGATAAACGAGGTGATGAACGGGATCGTTTTTTCCGGGACGCCGCTGGCAATACTTCCCATGGGGACAACGAATGTCCTGGCGAAGGAACTGGGGGTCCCGGAGAATGTCATGGGCGCCCTTGAAAGGGCGGTTAACGGTCTGCCCCGAAAGGTCTCTCTGGGAAAGATCGAGACGGGGGAGGGCGGGCATCCTGCAGCAAGGTATTTCTGTTTAATGGCCGGCATAGGATTTGACGGCAAGGCGGTCCATGACGTAAGCCCTTACATTAAGAAGATTTCCGGGAAGGCGGCCTACATAATGAGCGGAATGAAAAGCATGCTAGGCTATCCCCCGGGAGAAATTGTCATCAGGACTGAAGACAGGGAATTCACGGCGTATTCCGCCATAGTGGGCAAATCGAGCAAATACGGTGGAAACCTGAAGGTGACTCCCGACGCTAACCTCCTCGATCCCTTTCTCTACGCCTGCATTTTCAGAGGGAGGAGCCGTACCGACATTCTCAGATACTTTTTGGGCGTGCTGAGAGGCACCCACCTTGGATACTCCGATGTAGAATACGTGAAGTCTTCGCTACTGGAAGTGAGGGGAAGAGTCGATGTTCAGATAGACGGAGACTATCTTGGCATGACCCCGGCCCGCATATCCGTCGTTAGGGACGCGCTGGATCTGGTGTGGTAGAAACTTTATTGACATTCCCGGCTGCCCGGATATGCGCAGGCTTCGATAATTCCGCCTCCCACGACCGTGTCTCCGTCATAAAAGACGGCACTCTGGCCCGGCGCCGGCGCCCACTGCGGTTCATCAAATATGACCTCTGCCTTCTCGTCCGATATCTGGACGGATGCGGGCCTGTCTTTCATCATCGAACGTACCTTTACCGCAGCCCTGAAGTGATCGGCGTGCGGCCTGCTTAGCCAGTTGAGATCGCGTACACGGATTTCTCTTATCCTTGCGTCTTCCTGTGGGCCAACCACAATCGTGTTGCTTTCTCTGTCGATCCTGGTCACGTAGCGCGGCTCAAGAGACGCAATGCCGAGCCCTTTTCTCTGCCCCAGCGTGTAACGGTAAATTCCCTTGTGCGTTCCTATGACCTGACCCTGCGTATTTAAAACAGGGCCGGGCTTGCCTGCAGCAGGAAGCAGATTCTCAATGAACGCGTGGTAATTGTTGTCTTCTATGAAGCATATCTCCTGGCTTTCCGGTCTCTCCGCTGCGGCCATTCCCATGGTACGCGCGATCTTTCTCACCTCCTGCTTGCGGTATTCGCCAAGGGGCAGCAGCAGTCTCCGGAGTTCCTCCGGCCTCATGCCATAGAGGACATAGGACTGGTCCTTTGCCGGATCTACGCCCTTTCTCAACTCCGGATTCAGGCCCTCCGGATCTTCCCCTGCTGCCGGGCCGGAATTTCTCCCGACACGCGCATAGTGTCCTGTTGCTATGAATTCTGCTCCCCTCCTGTCGGCCTCCCGGAGCAGACGGGGGAACTTTATATGTATATTGCAAAGGATGCAGGGGTTCGGAGTCAGCCCAAGGATATACTGATCGACGAATGGATCGATAACTCCTTCGATAAACTCTTCTCTCACGTCTATCGAGGTGTGGCCTATGCCCAAATGCCGGGCCGTCACCGACGCCGCCTCAACAGCATCGAAAGAGCAGCATGCTGCCGGATTGCTCCTGTTCCTCGCCTCCCAGAGGACAAAACTTACCCCTTCGACATCGAAGCCGCGCTCCTTCAGGAGACAGGCGGTGACACTGGAATCCACGCCTCCGCTCATGCCCACTATTACTCTGGCCATTTCTTAATATAGCAAAATGAGGAGCGTTCTTTCAGAGTTTGCGGGAGAGGGGGGCAAGACCCGGATCTCATTGACAAAAATGAGAGCACGACATAGAATTAAAAATCTGCTCCGCATATTTAAACATAAGGAGGTTGTTCTCATGAAACGTTTTTTTGCCATTGTATTGTTCGTCCTTTTGCTTGCAGGTACGGCCTTTTCGCTTGAATTTTCCGCCGACACCGTGATGACCGGAAGGGGGATGAAGACTACCGGTAAGATTTATTTCAGTGGCGAGCGTTTCAGGATGGACATGACGTCTCCGCGGCCCATGACGACTATTACGCGTCTTGACAAGAAGGTCGTCTGGAGCATAATGCCCGAAGAGAAAATGTATATGGAGATCCCTTTCAACCCGAAAAGGGAGCCGATGGTAAAAGGTAAGGTGCAGGGGGAAATCAGCAGAAAACTCCTTGGCAAAGAAGAAGTTGACGGACATCCCGCGAAGAAATATCTTGTGACCTATAAATCGGGCGGCGAGAAAACGCAGATCTACCAGTGGATAGCTACGGACATAAACTTCCCGGTAAAGACCGAGGCCGTGGACGGCTCCTGGACGCAGGAGTACAAGAATATCAAGCTGGGGCATCAGCCCGACAGTCTTTTCAAGGTCCCCGCCGGTTACAGGAAGTTCCAGATGCCCGGAGGAATGCACTTCCCCATGAGGTAACGAGAGGTCGGAAGGCGCCATTCCCCGGCATCTCCTGCCAGGGGATGGCGCAACCTCTATTGCCTGCAGTAACCTGGGGGCCTCCCGCTGAGTGTTCATTTCTTTCAATTCTTTGCCGGGGCCGGCTTATTTTTTCCCCACACACACTCTTCTCATCCGCTTTTTTATGTGATAAGGTTTACTAGTGCCTTTAGCCGGCTTATGGTTTCAATAAGTTATTGCCCGTTTGCCGGGACTTGAGCGACTCAGGCTTTTTAATGCAGGAAGATTTCTGGATGCGGGTCTTCGCTGAGAGTCGCTACGACCGGACAAACCGGAATGACAGGAAATCAATCATTCATTGAGGGGCAGGTAACAAATAAAATGAGGCTAAGGTTGAAAAAGAATCTGGTCCTGTTTATAGCGGGACTATGCATCTTGTTCTTTGCCGTACCGTCAGGCGCCGCCGGTGTATTCAGCCAGACCGGCCTCGAACACAGGCTGGGCAGGTACGTACCGCCGGACATTTCCCTCCGCGACGAAGGGGGCAAGACCGTTACGATGGGAGAGCTTCTCGGCCGTCCCGTCGTCCTGGCCCTTGCTTACTATCGCTGTATGCATATCTGCCCCCAGCTGCTGTCAGGGATATCCAGGGTGGTCGGGAGTATCTCTCTCAGGGCCGGAAAGGACTATTCGATCATTACCGTAAGCTTCGACGACCGCGATACGCCGGAAACGGCGAAAGCGCTGAAGGCGAATTATCTTAAGGCGATCGGTCACCCTTTCCCACGAGACTCGTGGAAATTCCTGACGGGTGACCGCCACAATATCAGGAGGCTCCTCACCGCTGTCGGTTACAGCGTAAGGAAGAAGGAAGGAGGGTTCGATCATCCGGCCGTCCTCATCTTCCTGTCGCCGAAGGGAAAGATTACACAGTATCTGAACATCCCCGAGCTCGATTATGCACCGGCGTACCCAATGGTTTTTTCTCCCGTCATTTTCACGGAGGCCGTGGAGGAGGCGTCTGTTGGAAAGGTCATGGTCGTCGACGACAGGGCGCCTCTTTACTGTCTCCTTGACAGGCCGCACGGCTACGCCACTTTCTTCCGGATACTCAAAGAAGCGGGGCTGACGATGCTGATCGCGCTTGGTGCCCTCTTCGGTTTTCTTTCGGCGAGGGACAGGAAATCTAAAAAGGAGCGGAGGAGATAAGTGGAAGACGGCAACATGGACCTGCAAAGCAGCTTTTACCACGACGGAGGAGGGCGCCGCGGCATACTCGGCTGGCTTCTTTCGTTTTTTTCTGTGGGTGTGATGATGGGTCTTCTCATACGTCTCAACCTGTTGTCACCCGGCAGGTTTATGGGGGCGCAGAGATATAACGAGCTGTTTACCATACACGGGATCATCATGATCTTCCTGTTTATCATCCCGGGGCTGCCCGTGGCCTTCGGAAATTTTTTCCTGCCGATTATGATAGGCGCACGGGATGTCGCCTTTCCACGCTTAAACCGCCTTTCGTGGTGGATATATCTGACTGGCGCGACGATAGTTGCGTTCGCCATTTTTCTTCACGGCACACCGCCCGACACCGGGTGGACGTTCTATGCGCCTTACAGTATCCGGGTGAAGGCGAATATAGCACTGGCCGTGCTGGGTGTCTTTGTGCTGGGCTTTTCTTCCATCCTCACGGGCCTGAACTTCGTTACCACGATCCATCGCATGAGGGCCCCCGGGATGACGTGGTTCAAGATGCCCCTGTTTGCATGGACCCTCTATGCCACCGGCTGGGTGCAGATGCTGGCGACCCCGGTCCTGGCCATTACCCTTGTATTCATCATACTGGGCAGGATTGCCGGCATCGGCTTCTTCGACCCGACGAAAGGCGGCGATCCGATACTCTATGAACATCTGTTCTGGACGTATTCCCACCCCGCCGTTTACATCATGATACTGCCGGCCATGGGTGTCATCAGCGAGATCATCCCCGTCTTTGCACGGAAGAGGATTTACGGTTATCATGCGGTGGTTTTTTCAGCGCTGGGGATTGCCATAGTGGGGTATTTTGTTTGGGGGCACCATATGTTTGTCAGCGGAATGAGCAACACCGCCAGGGTCATTTTTTCCTTCATCACTTTTTTGGTGGCGATTCCCACCGGTGTAAAAATCTTTAACTGGCTGGGGACGCTTTACAAGGGGTCGATCGTCGCTGATTCGCCGATGCTCTACGCCCTTTCTTTCCTCTTCCTTTTTTCGATCGGCGGACTGACGGGCCTTATCCAGGGCGCCCTGGCCCCGAACCTGCAGCTGCACGGCACCTATTGGATTGTCGGGCATTTTCACTACGTCATGTTCGGAGGAGGCGGCTTTGCCATTTTTGCGGGGCTGCATTACTGGTTTCCGAAGATGTTCGGGAAGATGTACAGCGAGAGGCTGGCCAAACTGGGCTGGTTCCTTCTTTTTATCGGGTTCAACGTCCTCTATTTTCCCATGTTCATTCTGGGGTATGAAGGCATGCCCAGGAGGTATTTCGATTATCCCCCGAGATTTCATACCGGAAATGTAATATCCACGGTCGGATCATGGATACTCGCGGTAGGGCTCATCATCATGTTCGGAAACCTGATACGTTCATTGTTCAGGGGGGAGAAGGCCCCGTCCGATCCCTGGGGAGGAAGGACACTCGAATGGACCGTGCCGTCACCTCCTCCCAGCGAGAATTTCGGGGAGATACCGGTAATCGGAGACGGGGAATGAAGACTGGAATTGAAGAGGAGAGTGCAATGGAAGACAAGCGGGAAGAGAGGGATTACGGGGGTGCCAAGTACGGGATGTGGTTTTTCCTGCTGACGGAGATATTATTTTTCGGCGGCATGTTTCTGCTCTATTCTGTCTTCCGCTACAGGTTCCCGGATCAGTTTCATGCCGGAGCTTCGGAAGAGAATCTGGTGTTGGGCTCTATAAATACCGTGCTGCTGCTTACGAGCAGCCTGTTCATGGCTGCGGCGATAACCGCAGTAAAGAGAGGTAACAACAAATTATCGGTGATTTTGCAGGCGTTAACCGTGGTTTCCGGAGTGATATTCCTGATCATAAAGGGCACGGAACTCTCTATTTCGGACTTTATTACGTAATGACGGGACTGCATGGCCTGCATGTTCTGGCCGGCATAATAGTCATCTCTTTCATGATGTATTACACAGCGACTGGAAAGATTAACAAGGACTATCCTGTGCGACTTGAAAATGCGGGACTCTACTGGCATTTTGTGGATATGGTCTGGATATACCTCTTTCCGCTGTTTTATCTGGTTACGTAGGAGATTATGGAACAAAACAAAACAAGAGAAGGATTCAGCATAGTCGGCTACAGGACGTATGTCTTTATCTGGGTGATACTGCTTTTGTTGCTGGCCCTGAATATTGCCGTCTCCCAGATACTCGTCAAGTGAATCATGGTACCGCTGAATATCATAATAGCCTCCTGTATGGCACTTCTGGACCTTGTTTTCTTCATGAATTTGAGGCATGAGGGGAAATTTCTGAAATTGGTGGTATTTATGGCTATCGCCGTGTTGACGCTGATTATTCTTTTTACCTTTTCTGACGTATGGTTCAGGGCGGGGTGATCCATGTTCATCGAACCGTCAAATACAGCGGGAGAAATTAGAAGCGCCTTCGACATCGTTACGGTGATGTGTGTCGTACTTCTTGTAATGGTTACTGTCACGATGCTGGCCTTTCTCTTTAAGTATAACAGTAAGAAAAACGCCCGGGCATCCGAAGTCAAGGACAGCATTCCACTGGAGATAACATGGACTATCGTTCCTACAGTGCTCGTTCTGATCATGTTCTACTTCGGCTGGGTGAATTTTGGCTACATACGCAATGCACCGAAGAACGCCATGCCGATTAATGTCATTGGCCGGCAGTGGCAATGGTCCTTTAAGTATCAGAACGGAAAAGGAAGCGACGTGCTGAGGGTGCCGGTGGGGAAGCCGGTCAAACTTGAGATGACATCGGAAGACGTCATACACAGTTTCTTCATCCCGGCCTTCAGGATAAAGGAGGACTGCGTTCCGGGAATGACGACCCATCTCTGGTTTACGGCGGACGAGCCCGGCACGTACGACATCTTTTGCACCGAATACTGCGGCCTGGGCCACTCCCACATGCGTTCCAAGTTAATAGCCATGAAGGACAGCGACTTCGAAGAGTGGTACGAGGCAAGAGCGAAAGCGGCAAAAACACCGGTGGCCAAAGGGAGAGAACTCCTTCAGTCCAAGGGATGTCTCGGATGTCACACCACTGACGGCACGAAGAAAGTGGGGCCGACCTTCAAGGGCCTTTACGGGAGTAAAGTGATTGTCGTGACCGACGGCAGGGAAAGAACGATTACAGCCGACGACGAGTATATCGAGCGCTCCATAAAGCATCCCAAGGCCGATATCGTGAAAGGCTTTCCGCCGGTGATGCCGACTCTTCCCGTAACGCATGAGGAGATAGAAGACATCATATCTTATATCAGGACATTGAAATGAAAATACTGCGTGTGACTGCCGCCCCCTATGCCAGTCTCTGCAGAATGACGGTCTCGCTGTTTTCGGCCTTTTCAGCGGGAGCGGGCTTTCTCCTTGTCCGCGGTGCCGGCTGGAGGCTGGCCGGCGTGATGTCGGCGGTTTTTGTTCTCGCATGCGGTGCAAGCGCACTCAATCAGTACTGCGAGAGGGCGACTGATGCACGAATGCATCGTACCCGGTCCCGGTCCCTCCCTTCAGGGAGGGTGGCACCGCGCGGCGCTCTTCTCTTCTCTGTCGCACTCCTTTTTTCGGGATGTATATTACTGGCACTCGGGGGAAATACCTACGCCCTCGCTCTGGGTGCCTTCACGGTCGTCTGGTACAACGGGGTATACACCTGGTTGAAGAGAAAGACGGCCTTTGCCGTGCTCCCGGGAGGGCTGGTCGGGGCGGCGCCTCCGGCTATCGGCTGGGTCGCAGCGGGTGGAAATCTTCTGGACCCCAGATTGCTGTTCCTCTGTTTTTTCTTTTTCATGTGGCAGGTGCCACATTTCTGGCTGTTTCTCCTTGATCATGGCGAAGAATATGAACGGGCGGGACTGCCGTCCCTGACTTCCGTATTTGAATGGGACCAGATAGTAAGAATGAGTTTTGTCTGGATCAGTTCGGTTGCGGTAAGCTGTATGTTGATGGGCGCCTGCGGCGTAACCAAAAGTCTTCCGGTGAATGTCTCTCTTTTTGTTGTCTCACTCTGGCTCATAGGAAACGGCATCATGCTTCTCTTGGGAAAAGCGGAGAAGGGCGATTGCTCATTCGCATTTAGGGGGATGAATGCAGGGATGGCTCTCGTAATGATTATCCTGGCTGTCGACAGATTTTTTCAGTTCTGATAAGGAGTTGAAGAAAATCCTGTTTGTAGTAAAATTTATCCAGGTATTTGTCGATATCCGTTCCAAGTTTTAAACTTAAAAGGACGGACGTGTAGAAAGTTGTCACAGCGGCAAAGCGTGTCCTCGAAGGCAGTGGTCGGGGAGCTGTTGTCCAGGGTAACCACAACTGCGAGGCAAGAGTGGATTCCCGGGTAAGGACCTGACCGGGGATTTGGGTACAGGCTGACTGGTACAGGAAAGACTTTTTACTAAGATGTCAAAAAAGGAGGATGGAACCATGAAGAAGATAGTGTTGGCGCTACTTTCAGTGTCTCTCGTGTTCTGTTTCCTGCAGACAGCGGGAGCAAATGGAAAGACGGGCGAAGAGTTGTTTGAAAATAATTGTTCTCCCTGCCATCCCAATGGCAGCAACGTAGTCAACCCTGATTTTACGCTGCACAAGAAAGACAGGGACAAGCATGGCGTGAAGACCGCCGCTGACATCATGGGCAAGATGAGGAACCCGGGGCCTGGCATGACACAGTTTACCAGGCAAATGGTTTCCGACAGGGACGCAAAGAAAATAGCCAATTATATATTGAAGACGTTCAAGTAGGTTCGTCGAAAAATAGAATGAAAATTAACCGGTAAGGCACGGGGACACGGAGAATGTCTTAAGATGACCACTTGATTTCTCCGTGCCTCCGTGGTGAAATTCCTGTTGGTCGTCAATATCCCGGAGAGTTCTGGGCCGTCGCCTCTGCAAGCAGGTCTTTCGCAGCCTTCTTGCCATAGAGTCCCACGGCCGCATGGAAGAAATCAAACCGTGAGAGGTTCCTGAATATGTATTTCCAGGAGTAAAACCTTCCCACCGCCTTCATGTGTTCGACGTATAAGGTGTCAGGAGAAATATTTTCCGGCCTGAAGACTATATGGAGCATGTCGTACTTGCTCCAATCGTTGTGCAGGAGCCTGCCGGAGGTCTTCATCTCTTTATAAAAAGCCGTTCCGGGCAAAGGTGTGAGCACCATGAACTGCACCGTATTGATACCATGCCTGGATGCGAAATCGGCGGTCTTTCTGATCGTGTCCACATCGTCAGTGTCGGCTCCCAGGACGAACATCCCGTGGATCCTTATCCCGTGGTCCTTTACCTTGCGGATGCATTTCACTATGTCGTCCAGATCCTGCTTCTTGTTGTAAGCCTTCAGTGTGTCCGAATTTATCGACTCGAATCCTATGAAAGTGTTGACACAGCCCGAATCGGCCATGAGTTTCAGCAGCTCATCGTCGCGGGCAACGTCTGTTCTGACCTGGGCCGACCATTTTGTCTTTATCCTTTCAGCGATCATGCCCCGTAATATCTCTTTTGTCCTTGCCTTGTCGGCGGCGAAGTTGTCATCGACAAAGAATTTCGTGGCCCTTGAGATGGAAGCCACATGCTTCATGTGACCGACCGTGGCCTCAACCGACCGGAACCTGCACTTTCTCCCGAACATGTTGACAACAGAACAGAAATTGCAGTTGAAGGGGCATCCCCTCGAAGTCGCGACAGGATAAGTATTTGAAGGCTTCCATTTATGTACGAGAGAAAAATCGGGATCGGGAAGACTGTCGAGATCTTCGAGAAGCGGCCTCTGAGGAGTGTGGCGGATCGCGCCCGATTTGTCCCTGTAGGAGAGTCCGTTTATCGAAGACAACTCCGGCTTCCCTTTTTCAAGATGACTGAGCAGTTCAAAAAGGGTCATATCCCCCTCGCCTCTCACGACGTAATCGCAATGCGCGAGCGTCTCGTCCGGGAGGAACGAGGGATGGGCCCCGCCCATTATAACGGGTATACCCTTTGCCTTTAAAATATCGCCCGTTTCATAGGCCCTGAGGGCCGTGGAAGTTATGGTCGAGATACAGACGAGGTCGGAGTTCATGATGAACGACCAATCCGGTTCCGCCAGATCTTCGATGAACACCCTTACGTTGTACCCTTTTTCTTTCAGTATCGTCGAAAGCAGGACAGCCCCCAGGCGAGGCATGGGGAACTTGCTGAAAATATTGGCGCAGGGCGACTTAACTTCTATGAAAGAGATATTCTTTACTTCCATGGCCCCGCCCTACGCCACATCCTCTTGTTTCTTCCCCATGAACTCGGCTTCCCAGACGTCCCTCGTCAGCAAGTGGACGTCCTTACCGTACTGCGCCATCCTCCTGCGGTAGTCCTCATCCTGCAGGGCCTGCGCCGCGTTTTCATCCAGAGGTTTGGCATCGAAGGTCTTGATGATGCTGTGGGCGCTGTCAAAGTGATCCCTGATCAGGCAAGGCACTATGAGGTTGTTCACCTTCTCCGGGGGCTGACGGTAGCCGTAGTCGTTCTGCCACTTGCGGATCGATTCGAAGTAGGGTGAAAATAGCACGTCGTTAAGGGTCTTGCCCTCGCGGTATATGTCATTGATGTTTGACAGGTAGTAAGGGAAGAACGCACAGGGCGCCATGTTGCCGTTCCAGTCGATGTAGAAATATCCCCCCGGTCTTCCCGCCGATATGCATCCCAGGGCGTAGGGACCGCCGTTCCAGAAGTCCACCAGAAAGATTTTCGACTCCTTGATCATCCTCTGCTCGTTCTTGAAGAGGGCGAGCCGCTGCTCCGGGGTTATCATGAGGTCCACAGTGATGCTCCTCCCGATCGGCATGTACTGGAAGACCCACCCGTAGATCGCCCCTTTCTTGTTGAAATAGAAGTCGGTGAACTCATCGGCCATAATTATATCCGTGTTGTATCTTGTTGCCGTTACACTGACGCCGAAGGGGACCCCCGCTTCGGTAAGATTGTCCATTGCCCGCATTATCTTGGCATACACCCCCTTGCCCCGGCGCGCATCCGTCTCCTTTTCGAAACCCTCAACCGATATGGCCGGTGTTATGTTGCCGAGTTCGGCCATCCTGTTGGCCACGTCCTTTGTAATCAGCGTGCTGTTGGTGTACATCATGAAGTAGCAGTCCCGGTTTTCCTCCACGACATCGAGGAGACCCTTGCCCTGGTCCCGGTATAGCAGGGGCTCTCCCCCGGAGATGACATTAAA
The DNA here is from genome assembly GCA_037381085.1 of Candidatus Sulfobium sp. Lineage (GTDB taxonomy): Bacteria > Nitrospirota > Thermodesulfovibrionia > Thermodesulfovibrionales > UBA6898 > JARRRD01. The sequence continues at coordinate 9,919 of JARRRD010000006.1, read as the reverse complement.
GTAGGACCCCCAGAGTTCCTTCTTTTCCCTGATGATCCTGTTCAAGACGTTGTAGCTCAGCGTCTCGGCGGAACCCGACGAACTGGATGCATAGCAGCCTGTGCAGAAGAGGTTGCATCTCTTGGTTGGGCTTATAGTGAGGAACGCGGGTGGGTAAATACCATTTTTGGTGAAAAAGTGCGCCGCCCGGTCCTCTTCCCCGAGCAGCAGCCTGCCTATGAAATTGCCGGTAATGGCTTTGAAGACGTTGGGCGCGATGCGTCCGTCGGAAAGAGCCTTGTTCACGGTCTGCAACAGGTTCTTAAGCATAAGGCAGCGGGCCTCCTGCACGAGAGGAGGGCGGTTCTCTTCGTTTTGTACAACAAAAGAGTGATACAGTTTCTCTTCAGCCTTCTTCAGAACCATCTTTCGGACAAAATCTCTTTGAAGCAGGAAATTTAGGATGTCAGGGGAGAGCTTTTGCCAAAGCGTGTTGAGTTCCATCGTCTTCTCCTTATTATCCCGGAAGTGGATCCTGCTATTTCCGGGCCTGTTATGTTGTACTGTCAGCGCCTCGAAAGTGCGACATGCCACTTTCACATGCATTAAACGCATACATAATTAAATTGATATCAGGAATGGGGATGATTGTCAAGTCAGTGTTTTGCCTACATGTGGATGAGAGTCCGTATGACGCACACTGATTGCGCAGCATCCCGGGCAGAGAAATGGCGGATCTTCGGTCGGTCAACGTTCGGCAATTGTCGATGTTGTACTGCGGAGATCCGGTCAGGTGCCTGTATCCCCTGTCAGCATATTCTGACCGGATCTCTCGCAACGAAAGAATTCAGGGGACACCCTGAATTCTTTCGTTGCTCCCCTGTGCGGCTTTTACCCCAGCCCAAAAAAGCTTCGCTTGTCCTGAAAAATCAGGTAATGCAGGTAATGTAAGACTATATAGCAAAAGCAATGCCAAGGCCCCGAATCGAACCCATCTATATAAGTTTTACATAGTGACTATATAAAATTTATACAGAATTATTCAGCTTTGTCTTTGAAGTATAACAGTTTGAAGGCGGAATCCGGGTAAAGGCGCCTCCGATATAACATCAGGAACGTTTCCAATGGTTCGACAATTCCGAAGCCGCCTTTCGGTCCAGCAGGAACAGCAGTCTGCCCTCACGGGGTCTGACAAGCGAGGCGGGAAGAGATGAGTCCCGCGCCTCGATAACGCGTCTGGCTATTCGGGACTTATTCTCTCCGCGCATAAGCACCACTACATTCTCGGCATTGTTGATTACGGGCAGGGTCAGCGTGATGCGATCGTGTTTACTCTCCCCCAGGAGTACGTGCGCAGTGAAATGGTCCATTTCTGTTACCGCAAAACTTCCTGGAAAGAGAGAGGCCGTGTGACCGTCTTCACCGATCCCGAGAAGGATAAGGTCGAACCGCGGCAGCATACCGCGGGAAAGTCGAAAGAAATTTGTCAGCTCCGCCTCATAGCGGGCGGCCGAAAGTTCGGGACTGGACGGCTCAACGGTAACGGGATGGACATTTTGTGCGGGAAGGGGTACGCTGTCGAGGAAGGTGTCCCGAAGGAGACGGTAATTACTGTCGGCATGGTCCGGCGGAACGCATCGCTCGTCGGCGAGGAAGATATGTGTCTTGTTCCAGAATGAGGCGTCTTTCAATCCGGCAAGGCGCAGATAAAAATCAACGGGTGTTTTCCCGCCGGACAGGGCGGCGCAAAAAAGACCTCGCGCCTTTATCGAACCGGAGGCTGTTTCGCGCCATGTCCGCTCCATGAAATCGGCCATTTCTTCTCCGCCGGAGAATACACGGACGTCTGTCGGGTCGCCGCCCGCATTCATGAGGTTATCCACTTCCGTTTTTCTTTTCTCAAAAGGATACCGGCCTCCTTCGGCCCCCATGTGCCGGCGGCATAGTTCGGAAAGTTCGGGGGCACTGTTTCCTCCCAGCGTCTGAGTATCGGATCGACTACTTCCCACATCGCTTCGACGGAGTCCTGCCTGACGAAGAGACTCAGGTCTCCCCTCATGCAGTCCACCAGCAGTCGCTCGTACGGCGGGTGGAATCCGGTCTTGAAGGTATCGGCGTAACTGAAGACCATATCGGTCGGGTAAATCTGATTTCCGGAGTACGGATACTTGACGTCGAAACGCAGGGAAATCTTTTCGTCGGGCTGAACCGTCAAGATGAGCGTGTTCGGATCGATTACGTCACATGACCGTCCCATGATCCGAAGGGGGACCTGTTTGAACTGGATACATATCTCCGTCACCCGTCTCTTGAGACGCTTCCCGGTGCGTACATAAAAAGGAACCCCGGCCCAGCGCAGATTGTCTACATGAAACTTGGCGGCAAAAAAGGTCAACTGATTTGAGGAAGGAGACACATTTTCCTCTTCCCTGTATCCGGCTGCCCTTCCGCCGTTTATCCTGCCGGGGCCATACTGTCCCCGCACGGTGAACCTGTCTATATAGTCATTGTCGAAAGGGTATATGGACCGGAATATCTTTGTCTTCTCGTCCCGTACGAAATCGGCCTTGAAACCCACGGGAGGTTCCATGGCGATGAGGCCCAGGACCTGGAGCATATGGTTCTGTACTATGTCCCTGACAACTCCGGTCTCTTCATAGAATGCACCCCGGTGTTCAATCCCGATATCCTCGGCAACGGTAATCTGGACGTTGTCCACATAATTGGAGTTCCATATCTGCTCGAAAATAAAGTTCGAAAAACGGAAAAAAAGTATGTTCTGGACCGGTTCCTTGCTGAGGTAATGGTCTATGCGATAGATCTGGTTCTCATCAAAGGCATCGATAAGGACTTTGTTCAGCTCCGCGGCGGACTTCCTGTCGTGTCCGAAAGGTTTTTCGACGATGATCCTGGTGTTGAAAGAATCTCCGCACAGGCCGTGGGCTTTGAGTTTGCTTACCGCAAGAGGAACGACCTGCGGGGGGACGGACATATAGTATATGACATTGTACTTGTCCTTGCCTGCGGGAACGGATATCTCCCGTATCTTTTCTTTCAGGCTCCTGTATGACTCTTCACTTTCAAAGCGTCCCGTAAGATAGTAAAGGCGGGCGCTGAATTCCGCCCAGGCTTCTTCAGCGGGAGTACCTGGATCAAATTCGGAGATGGAATCTTTCACCAGGTTCCTGTATGACATGTCATCCATTCCCGGCATCCCGAAGGACAGTACGGAAAATCCTTTTACGAGTTCCTTTTCCGCGAAGAGATGCATCATGGACGGCAGGAGCTTTCTCCTGGCGAGGTCCCCGGCACCCCCGAAAATAACCATCGTAAAAGGCTCAATCCTGAATTCCTCCACCGTGATGTCGCATGTCTGGAGGAATCTGCTGTCTATAGTTTTTCTTCCTCTCGCCAAAAAATCCTCCTCACCCTAGGTTTTCATAAACTCCTTCTCTATCACTTTCACCTTGTTTAACCTGCGAACATGACGTTCGGCTCCCGAGAATCTCGCTGAAAGAAAGCGGTCCACGATTTCCTTGGCGAGCTCACTTCCTACAATCCGTTCTCCCAGGCACAGCACATTCATGTCGTCGTCCTCCACCCCCTGATGGGCCGAGAACGTATCGTGGCAGACGGCTGCCCTGATGCCAGGGAATTTATTGGCAGCTATGGACGCGCCGACCCCGCTGCCGCATATCAATATTCCCCGTTCGGCCTTACCCTTGAGGATCGCCTCGGATACGGCCCTGGAGGCTTCAGGATAGTCATCAAGGGGTTCCAGACTGAAGGCCCCGACATCTGTCACCTCATGCCCCCGCTCTTTCAGGAAGATCGCTATGGCGCCCTTCAGCGAGAATCCCCCGTGGTCGGCACCGACGGCTATTTTCATGCTCAGCCTCCTCAAATACGATAACGACGTTGAATTCCAATGTCCCTGATCCGGCGAGGCCGGGCCAGATGCATTCTACCGGAGAGACGCGGGGTTCGCCGGGAGAGTCAATTCTGTTCTCCGGCGAGACGCAGGAAGATCGAACCCCCGATCTTCCCGGCAGTTTATATGTTCCCGTCCTCTGCGGTCAACTGTTAGGATTTCTGGAACCTGCCTCAAAATTGAAATTTGATGACATCCACTTCTCTTGTCATTCCGGCTTGTCCGGAATCTTTCTTTGTTTTCAGAAGGATTCCCGACCTGCCTGCCTGCCGGCAGGCGCGCTTCGCTTGCGGGAATGACGGCCTTGAACGAGAACCTATTTTAATATTAGGTTCTAGTATCATTTTGTGTAACACTTGCTTATACGAACAAGCACTACCGGCCGCCCTGATATTCTCCCAGTCCTTTCAGCTTCTCCGTGAAGCTGCGATAATTCTCAGCCGGTTCTCCGCCGAGGAATATCCTGCTGCCCACGCAGACGTAATCCACACCGATATCCACAAAAGATCCCAGATTATCCAGAGAAACGCCACCGTCAACGGCAATAAGCTTGCCGGGGAACCTGCGTCTGGCTTCCGCCACCTTTTCCAGCACCTCCGGTCTGAAATCGCTTCCGTATCGTCCCGGACTGACGGTAAGAAAGAGTAGGGTATCGGCATGAGAAACTAATTCGACGAAATCCTCCATCGGCGTCTCCGGTCTTACGGCAAGCCCCGGGCTTACTCCGCGATCTTTCAGAAGCTTCATGAAACCCAGATGATCCACGTCGGCCTCAAAATGAAACAGGACCCTTTCCAGTTTTTCATTTTCTGCCTTATCCACAAAAGAGGACGGGTCCCTGACCATCAGGTGGAGTTCAAAAGAGAGAGAAGTACTCAGTGAACCTATTGTTTCAGGGGGAACACTTTTTGCCGGGACGAAGATTCCGTCCATGCAGTCTATCTGGACGTAATGCGTGAACGTCTCGGCCTGCCTGACTCTCAAGACAAAATCATTGTAATTTTCAGCGAGTATTGCCGGAACGATTTTCATTAACAAGTCCGTGAGCCGGAAGCGGGGTTTCCAAATCAAAACCGGAAGCACGCCCCCGGAATCTGTGCGGCTCTCTGCTCCCTTTTCACTATAGTGGAAACGAGGCCGTTTGTCAAAAACGGTTCCCTCAATTATTTATGTCAGTCTCCGGGAGGAAGGAACTGCCGGCAGGCTTCTGTGGCTGCAATGTTTGTTCGTCGCGGACGTGCTTATGAATATTTTCCGGATGGTAGTGATTTATAATAATTAATCGTTTTGGGGAGGTGGCGACATGACACGAAGTAAAGGCTGCACCAACCGGAAAATGCTTCCGGTAAGCCTTGTGATGCTGACGGCTTTATTGTTAATGTTGATTTCCGGCGTGCCGGGGGCTGAAGCCCGTGTCTATTCTTATGACGGCGCGGAAACCGTGGTGGGTCTGAGCCGTGTTTACAGGGTGAAGGAAGGAGAATCATTGATCGAGATCGCGCGGAGGTTCGACCTGGGTTACAACGAAATCACTGACGCCAATCCCGGGGTCGATCCCTTTGTCCCCGGGAATGATACCCCTGTAACCCTGCCCACGTCATGGATATTGCCCGACACATCATCCCGAAGAGGCATTGTCATAAACCTGTCCGAGCTGCGACTTTACTATTATTTCACTGTGAAAGGTGTGAAATACGTAAGGACATTTCCGGTGGGAATAGGCAGGGAGGGAGATCTTACCCCTGCAGGCACGTTCAGGGTCGTGGAAAAGATCGTGAAGCCGGCATGGTATGTGCCCGAATCGATAAGAGAGGAAAACCCCCGTCTCCCCAAGGTCGTCCCCGCCGGCCCCGACAACCCCCTCGGCTCCCGTGCGCTGCGGCTTTCATTGCCCACTATCCTCATACACGGCACGAACAAGCCCTGGGGAGTCGGAAGGAGGGTAAGCCACGGATGCATCAGGCTGTATCCCGAGGACATTCCGAAACTGTTTGCTATGGTTTCGTGGGGTACCTCAGTCGACATCGTCCGCCAGCCGGTGAAGATCGGCATCAGGGACGGAAGGGTGTTCGTAGAGGTCCACAAAAGTGACCAGGGAAGTCATGCAGACTATTTCCAGGTGGCGGTCCGTCTCCTGCAAAGCAAGGAATTACTGAACCGGGTGAATACAAGAAAATTATATAAGGCGGTAGAAAGCCGGAACGGCATGCCGGTGGATATCACGAATTGAAGGGCCGGCCCCGGCAGGGGCAGGCCCTTCGGGATGAAAAAGACTATTTCTTTTGCTGGAGTTCGAAGGCCTTTTCCGCTTTTGCTGCAGCGGCTTCCGCCCTCTTTGCGGCTGCCTCGGCCCTTGCCGCAGCACCTTCGGTGCAACATTTTTTCGCCTCTTCAGCCATCGACCTGGCCTCTTCGGCCTCTTTCTTCACCTGCTCCAGTTCGGCCGACGACGCTCCTTTTTCCCCGATCTTGGCCTCGAGAGCCGAAACTCTCTCCTCCAGCTTGCTGATTCTGTCTACCAGTGGGTTTACCTGCTGTTTGACATAATCTTTCGTGGCGCAGCCGTAAGATAACAGGAGTAAAACACTCAGCATCAATGACCACACGGTAATCTGCTTCATCTGATCACCTCCTTTCATAAACAAGCGCTCATATGGACATATATAGACAAATCATACAATGGAAAAGATTAGCTTGCAACGTGGCCGGGGGGGCGAAGTCTGCATAACCGGTTCCCGCCGTCAATTGTAATGAGCGGGCCATGCGACCTGGGGTGACGGCCCGGCCTCGAATAGAAAAATCCCGGTGTTTGTAATATAATAAAGCCTATTTCAGGACAAGAGACCATATTACCGGAGGAGGAAGAATGATCAAGGTCTACTACGATAAAGATGCAAAGACGACTGTTTTAAAGAAAAAGAAGATTGTGATCATGGGTTATGGCAGTCAGGGACATGCCCATGCGAATAACCTGAAGGAAAGCGGTATGAGCGTAATCGTGGGGATAAGGAAAGGCCCAAGCTGGGACAAGGCGAAAAAGGCCGGATTCGAAGTGATGACGCCCGCCGACGCAGCCAGGGTTGCCGATGTCATCATGATATTGCTGCCCGACGAGTACCAGGCCGATATATATAAGAAAGAGATCGCGCCCAACATGAAGAAAGGGGTCTATCTTGCTTTCGCTCACGGGTTCAACATTCATTTCGGGCAGATTGTGCCGCCTGACGATGCAAACGTCTTTATGGCGGCGCCCAAGGGACCGGGACATCTCGTGAGATCGGAGTATACGAAAGGCAGCGGGGTTCCCTGCCTTATAGCGGTTCACCAGGACCCTTCAAAAGACACCAAGGATGTAGCCCTTGCATATGCCTCGGGCATAGGAGGCGGAAGGGCCGGCATCATTGAAACCTCCTTCAGGGAGGAGACGGAGACCGACCTTTTCGGCGAGCAGGTAGTCTTGTGTGGAGGCCTTACGGCCCTTATTCAGGCGGGCTTTGAGACCCTTGTGGAGGCCGGGTACGCGCCGGAGATGGCGTATTTTGAATGCCTGCACGAGGTGAAGCTCATTGTCGATCTGATATATGAGGGCGGCATTTCCAACATGCGTTATTCGATCAGTAATACTGCCCAGTACGGCGATTTGACGCGCGGGCCGAGAGTGATCACCGATGATACCAAGAAAGAGATGGGAAAAATACTCAGGGAAATACAGGACGGCGTGTTTGCGAAGGAATGGCTGCTTGAATGCAAGGCCAACAAGCCCGTCTTTAATGCCCTGACGAGGAAAGGCGAGAAGCACCTCGTGGAGGAGGTAGGCTCAAGGCTCAGGGCGATGATGCCCTGGCTGAAGAAGGGAAAACTCGTTGACAAGTCCAAAGCGTAGGAAGGGAAGAGGCAACTGAAAATAAGCGGCAACCCGTAAGGTTCTTACTGCGCGGGGTCCGGAAATGCCGCCGAGAGACTAATGGTCAGACTTGCTCCCGAGGGATATCCATTCATTGCCGGTTTCGGGCTGTTGACGCTTGTCGTCGCCTTCCTGACGGGTCCTTTGTTCGCTAGCGTCCCGTTCGTCCTGACGCTATTTATGATCTATTTTTTCAGAGACCCGGAGCGGAATGTCCCCGCTGCCGCCGGTTGTTTCCTGTCACCTGCGGACGGCAGGGTGATGCAGATAATAGATATGAACGAGTCCGAATACCTCCGTTCCGACGTAAAGGAAATCAGCATTTTTATGTCTCCACTGAACGTCCATGTGAACCGCGCTCCCTGTGACGGAACGGTAAAGAGGGTAAAACATAACAAGGGGAAGTACACGGCCGCTTACAGGGAAGATTCGTCACTGAAAAATGAGAATATCGCGATGGTACTGGAGACGAAATACGGGGACATCCTTGTGAGGCAGGTAGCGGGGTTTCTCGCCAGGCGCGCCGTATGCAGAAAGAGGGAAGGAGACGTGCTGAAGGGCGGGGAACGGTACGGGATCATAAAGTTCAGCTCCAGGCTTGATACATATCTGCCAAAAGATGTCGAAGTTAAGGTAAAATTGGGTGAGAAGGTCAAGGCCGGTGAAACCGTAATCGCGGCGGTCAGACGCGGGGGATAGATGAGAAGCAGGGACATCGGATGAAGAAAGGTATTTATATACTGCCTAACAGTCTGACTCTCTCCGGAATGTTCTTCGGCTTCTATTCCATACTGTCCGCAATAAAGGGGAACTTCAATTATGCGGCATGGGCGATCATGATCGCAGTTGTATTCGACGGGCTTGACGGGTGGGTGGCGCGACTGACCCACAGCACGACGCGCTTCGGGATAGAGCTTGATTCCCTGTCCGACCTCGTGGCCTTCGGCGTTGCTCCGTCGGTGCTGGTCTATAAATGGGCCATTGCGCCCTTCGGGAGAATAGGCTTTGCCGCCGCTTTTCTTTTTACGGCCTGCGGTGCGCTGAGACTTGCGCGGTACAACGTACAGATGGGGTCGACTGAATCAAAGGCATTCACGGGCATGCCTATCCCGGGCGCCGCAATGATAGCGGCGACGCTTGTGCTTTTCTGGCATGAAATATGGAAGGCCACGCCGTACGGGAACGTATTTGTTCTGATCCTCACGATCTTCCTGGCCCTTCTTATGGTGAGCACCCTGAGGTTCCACGGGCTCAAGGAAATAGATTTCAGGAGGAGGAAGCCCTTTTGGATTCTGGTGGTATTTGTGATAGGCATCGTTCTCATCCTGATTCACCCTCCCACGGCGCTTTTTGTTTTTGCCATGGGTTACCTTCTGGAGGGATTAATAGAAAACATTTACATATTTACCAGGAAGCGGAAGAGGATGCAGGAGACCGGTCGGTGAGGAAAATAAGAATCTTTGACACCACCCTCCGCGACGGAGAGCAGTCACCAGGGGCCTCCATGAACGTAGAGGAGAAGATTCAGGTCGCCCGGCAGCTTGTAAGGCTGGGCGTGGACATCATAGAAGCCGGGTTCCCGGTGGCATCGCCCGGCGATTTTGATGCCGTCAGGAGGATAGCATCGGAAGTCAGCGGCGCGACGATTGCGGGACTGGCGAGAACAAAGGATAAGGACATACAAAGCGCGGGCGAGGCCTTAAGAAAGGCCGGGCAAAGGCGGATCCACACCTTTATCGCAACGTCCGATATACATCTCAAACACAACTTGCGGATGGACAGAAAAGAGGTCCTGGAGAGCGCAGTCAAGGCTGTTAAACTCGCGAGGGCGTACACGGGCGATGTGGAGTTTTCCGCCGAGGATGCCACGAGGTCAGACCGGGACTATCTGTGCACCGTGACAGAGGCTGTGATAAAGGCAGGTGCGGTGACGGTGAATATACCCGACACCGTGGGGTACACCGTGCCCCAGGAATACGCAGAGCTGATCGAATATCTTTTCAATAAGGTCCCCAATATCGACAAGGCGGTAATATCGGTCCACTGCCACAACGATCTCGGACTCGCGGTTGCGAACTCACTTGCTGCGGTCCTGAAAGGCGCCG